>CAYYXM010000039.1:0-7081 GCA_964475725.1 uncultured Candidatus Saccharibacteria bacterium
GTCTAAAAAATTAAATCATTAAATAATTCATTAGTCATTAGAAAATTAGAAATTAAAAAATTTTTATATAGGAGGAGGGTGAAGCGTTTTTGGGAAGGATTACTTTATGGGGGTGGCTGTCTATTTGAACTAGCTAGAGGGATTATTTTTTTGGCAGTGGCATTAGTTTTATGCCATTTTTTTATAGCGACAATTTTTATTGTCGATGGCGAGAGCATGGAGCCCAATTTTCAAAATGGTGAAGTGCTCCTTGTAGAAAAAATCTCCTATCTTGTCTCTGACCCCCAGCGAGGTGATGCTTTGGTTGTTAAATTTCCAGGAGATCCGGAAAAGAAAAAATATTTTAAGCGGATTATCGGTCTGCCGGGCGAAAAAGTGCAAATTAGTGATGGTAAAGTCTTTATCAATGACAAACGCTTATATGAATCCTACATTCCAGAAACAATTAAAACGGCTCCTGATGGAGAATGGCTCTTGCTGGGTGAGGAGTACTTTTTAATGGGAGATAATCGCAACAATTCCTATGATTCGCGGCTGTGGGGCGTGGCACCAAGAAAATATTTAATCGGGGCGGGGTGGCTGGTTTTGTGGCCGCCAAAAAACATGGGCGCTATCCCCCAATACTTTCCCACCACAAAGTAAGTGAATATAGAATTCTGAATAAAGAATTAAGAATTGGACCCATTATTCGTAATTCGTGATGCTATATTCTAACTTCTCTATTCTCGGTTAGTCTACTGTTGGTTCGTGGCTGGCATGGAGCTGTTTGGCTAAGTTGCCCAAAAGTTCCCAAATGCCCCTTTGAAAATCTTCAATGGAGACAATTTTTTGGCGTGATTCAAACCAGATAGGTATATCAAAGGGATGTTTCATAAATCGATTTGACCACTGCTTTTCACAACCAAAAACAATGGCATAAGGCAGATATTTTTCAAATCCTTCCTGAAGGCCGGCCCAATAATCAATCGGCTCATTTGAGGTTAAATAATTTTTAAAAGCCAGAAATCTGCCTAAGACCTTTTTCCCTTTGTCGGTGCGCAAAGGAATATATAAGGCAAAGCGGACAATCATTAAAGCACAAATCATCATCGCCACCCACAAAAAGAGGGAGAATTTTGCCTCAGTTGGTGCAAAAATAGCTGCCAGACCAAAACCGACAAGCGAGGATATAAATAGTAATATCCCAGTCAATTTCCAGCGGGCATGGATTAAGGCTGGATTTTGGATGAAATAACCCGAAGCTGTTGCCTCCTGATAGATAAAACCGTAAACATCAGCAATTCGGCGGGAAAAAATATGGCCGCCAATACGGCGTTCAATATCTTCTCTATGGGTGATAAATTGATCGCGGTAAAAAAGTTTGGAAAGAAGCATCTCCTCAAAAGGATGCAAAACATCCAAAGTTTTTTCTTGGCGCCGTAGTACCATAAAATCCTTCTGGCTACGCCGGCAAATGATTAAATGCCCCCGATAAGCCAAATCAATTAAAGTAGCAACAATTTCCCGAGATCCCACCCGGCCAGTATATAAAGCACCAATAATTGCCGGCGGATCGCGGCTGGGTGGCGCGCTAATATCGCCAGCTGGCATTTTTACCCGTTGTTGTTTGCCTTTAACATATAAAAGAAAAACTAAAACCAACCAGCAAAAACCAGGGATAATAATAGCCAGTGCTATCCAGAGGACAAAAGGTAAATGGAGGATAGAAAAATAAATATCCTCCCACCATGGGAAATTAATTGTCCCTTTGGGCAAGCGAATAACAACTGTATAAGTGGCATCAGGTGAAAGACCAGTGCCGGAATAAATTAAGGTCTGGGAATCTTGCTGTATAAAACCAGTTGTTCCCTGTAATGGTGGGGTCAGATAGGCGGGTTTGGTTCTGGGTGGTAGTTCATAGAGTCCTTTGATCGAACCCGTAGAAACTTCTTTAGGCAAATGAATAGTTGCAATTATTTGGTTAATATAATAACCTGGCTGATCAATAATTTTAAAGGTAATCTCATCAAAATTATTTTGTCTTTCCCATCTTGGTCGATAGAGTTTATTATTAATTTTTAATTTGCCCTCTTTGGTAAGTTGAATATCAATATTTTGGGCTGGTCCAGAAACAGTGGTATCTTGGGATAAAGTTAGAGCAGAAATGCGGAAATAACTAATAATAATACCAGCTGTTAATGCGACAAAACCAAGTACTAAAAAGAGCAAAAATTGCTTTTTATAAAACGATACACCACCAAGAATTTGCTGGAAGATACTCTTTTTCATTAACCCCCACGAAAATAGCCTAAGAACTCAAAAATAAGATTAGGGCTATCCTTGGCTCTATTTTACCAGTTTTCATTGCCAAATCCAAATCCAAAAGTTGGCGATAAATGGCACAAAGCTCGTTAAAGGTGAAATTTTGGGCCTGAGCGCGAGTTTTGGATAAAACAAAAGGATGAAGGCCTATTTTTTTGAAATCTCCTTTATGCGTTTGTATGTCTTTAACTAAAAGCAGATTGCGGAATTGATAAACTATCATACCAAAGATTTTTAATTCATCCTCGCCCAAGGCCAATAATTTTTGTAAAACCCTCACTGTTTTTTTCTTGTCAGTAGCTAGGCAATCAATCAGATCAAAAATTTTTTCTTTTATTTGCGGCTCCACTAATGTTTCTATATCTATAATTTTGATAATGTGGGGGCTATGGGCTAAAAGTTTATTAAGCTCATTGTCCATCCGCCAAAGATCATCGCCAACATACTGGACAAGTTTTTCCACTGCTTCCGGCTCAATTTTTCCACCCTCTTTGGCAACTTTTTTCTTAATCCAAAGAGGCAATTTATTAGGAGGAAGTTTTTGAAAATTGGCACTTTTTCCAGGAATATTGAGCAGTTTAAATAAAGGACCGCTGGGGGCAGGGTCCTGTTTTTCCCAAAAAACAAGGACAGTTGTGGCAGGCAGAATTGGTAAAACTTTGGCGATTTTTTTCTGGACTTCTTTATCACCTTGGCCCAATAAATCCTCAACAATAATCAACCGTTTTTGGGCAAAAAAGGGCAAAGCCGAGGTATAAGAAAAAAAATCTTCACTTTGTAAATTTTCGCCTTTTAACCGAATCAAATCAGTCTCCCCGCTTTTTTGGCGGTACTTATTGATAATTTCGGCGACTTTTTGCCGGCTTCTAAAAGAATCTTGTCCCCAAATAAGATAGCAGTTCATATAATTAAATCCTAATGATAAAATCCAAATGACAAATCAAATCCCAATGACTAAATGTCAAATTTATTGGGATTTTAGATTTTAAGCATTGATTTGACATTATGGTTTTGGATTTTGAGCTTCTCAAAATAAAGTATTTTGAGATTTTGGCTGGGCTTCTGGCAGGCGCTTGATTAAACTTTTAAAGCCAAATTCTTCAAGATGTTTTGTAAGTTTTGCCTTATCATAATCTTTTAATTTACAGGCGGATAAATCCAAATGCTCTGGCCAGTCAGTTTGGAGTTTAACTAGCTTTTGGTTGGCAAAAGCTAACTTTTTATTGTCCTGTAAAACTTTTCTGATTTTTTCATTTTCCACCTTATTAAGATTTTTATATAAATTAAAAAGTGAACCAAATTGTGCTAAAAGACTTTGGGCACCTTTATCACCAATGCCGGGCAGACCTTTGATATTGTCTGAAGGATCACCTTTGAGGGCCTTAAAATCAACAATTTGCGAGGGTTTGAGGCCATAACGCTCATGGACCTTTTGGGGATCATACAAAATCGCCTGTTTTTCTCCCCGACCCAGATTCCAAACTGAAGCATTTTCATCCACTAACTGCAAAGTGTCTAAATCTCCGGTGGCAATGATTGTTTTAACTTTTAACTTTTCACTTTTAACTTTTATTGCAGCTATTATGTCATCCGCCTCATAGCCCTGGCGGGCAAAAACCGGGACATTAAAGACCTCAAGGAGATGTTGGGCTAAAGGAATTTGTTTATAAAAGGCCTCATCATATTTTGGTCGGGTGGCTTTGTATTCTTTATATTCTTTGTGGCGATAGGTCTTGCCAGGACTATCAAAGGCAACTGCCACATATTGGGGCTGGAAATTTTTCAGGGCAGACAAAATTGAGGAAGTAAAACCATACAAAGCATTAACCAGTCGGCCTTTTTTGTCAGTTAAGGGCGGCAGGGCGTGATAAGCCCGGTGCAAAAGAGCATTGGCATCAAAAAGGAGTAACTTTTTCATAGCAACCTCATTTTAGCAGGATAAAAAGAAACCGTCCATATCTTTTTAGGACGGTTTGATTGGTTCCCCTTGAGGTTTTTTGGCCAACATTTTTTTCTGGCAGGCGTCGGTTATTTTCTCAAATACTGCCCTGATCTCTTCTGCCATTAGCCCCGATGCCCATTGCTGCTTGTAGGGCATGCGCCAGTGACCAAGAAGGTGATGGACGTGAAATGGCTTTCTTCTATGGTTAATGATGACTGTGCCCTTGGCTTCCCCTATCTTAATCTTATCGCGCTCTGATGGGGTAAAAAACTTGATCTCTGAAACTATGATTTGACCGATTTTCGCCATCCACTTCACCTCCTTTGGGTGAGGATTTTTTTGACTGTCTCTTGGTCAGACCAGGGGACTTTTTTCTCCCCCACCACCATCCATTTTTCCGCCCCTTTGCCTGTAATTAGTACAATATCGCGATATTCTGCCAAAGACAAGGCCTTGGCAATCGCCTCGCCCCGATCTAACAGTTTCCAAAAGTTAGTTCCTTCAATTTTGGGAGTTCTCCGATCGGCTCCCCGGGGCACGCCAGCCGCCACTTCCTGGATAATTTTCCAGGGGTCTTCAGTATAAGGATCTTCATTAGTAACAATCACATAATCAGCATATCTGCCAGCCAAAGCCCCCAAAATTGGCCGCTTGGTTTTATCTCTATCGCCGCAAGCCCCTAAAACCGAGATAATTTTACCCTTTTTGCCAATCTGTAAAGTTTCAAAAATATTCTGCAAGGCATCAGGCGTATGGGCATAATCAACAATAACTAGAAATTTTTGCCCAACATCAACTTTTTCCATCCTGCCCGGTATAGCTTCCACCTCTTCCAGTGCCTTTTTCATCTGCCAAGGATCAACATTCAAAGCTACGCCAACTGACAGGGCGGCGAGAGTATTGTAGATATTGAATTTGCCGGGCAATTTAAGATTTAAGGAAATTTGGCTAGTTGGAGTTACCGCAGTAAAAAGTGAGCCAGAGGGCTCCAGCATTATTTTTTTAGCCATAATATCCGAGCGCTTTTCAATGCCATAAGTTAGTAATTTGCCGGCTGATTGATCAATAAATAACTGGGCTGATTTATCATCGCCGTTGATTATGGCCAATTGGGGTTTTTGGCTAAAAAGCTGTAATTTAGTTTTCTGATAATCCTCAAAAGTTTTATGATAATCCAGATGCTCGTGAGTAATATTAGTCAAAACTGCCCCCCAGAATTTAATGCCCCAAACCCGATACTGCATGATGGCGTGGGAGGTGGTTTCCAACACCACATACTGGCATTTGGCATCGGCCATTTGTTTTAAAGTTTTTTGCAATAAAAAGGGCGAAATGGTTGTCATCTTAGTCAGATTTTCCCATTCTTTTTCGCCGATTTTGAAATTGATGGTCGTTAAAAGTCCCACCTTGTAGCCAGCTTTTTCCAAGATTTTGGCGATCAAATTACAGGTGGTGGTTTTGCCATTAGTGCCGGTAACGCCAATAATTTTCAATCTTTTGGCCGGAAAACCATAAATAAGATTGGCTAAAATCGCCCGAACTTTGTGAGTCCATAAAATAAAGGAATAAGGCAAATGTTTGCGAAGATAAGATTTAATACTCATTTCAATAAATCCTAATGACAAAATCTCTCCGAGCCAGAGGCTCTCCGAGCCGGAGGCCCTCCGAGCCGGAGGCCCAATGTCAAATCAATGTTTAAATGATTAAATGTTTAAAATTATTTACTATTTGGATTTGGGATTTCATTTGACATTTGAGCTTTAGATTTTGGATTTTCTGCCCCAACAGTACATCCTATACCAAAACTTGGAAATTGGCAAGTCAAAAGCGCCAGGATAATCCACTACCTTGCCGCCAAAGCCCATTTTGAAGCGAGTTATTCCTGCCCAAGGGTGGTTTTCCGGTATTATAAATTCTTCTAAGTTTTCTCCTTTAAGTTGCAGTTTTGAGTTTTGAGATTTAAGTTTTGAGTTCCGCCGCAAGGCGGCAATTCCCCAAAAATCATAGTACTTGGCCCCTCGTTTTTTGGCCTCTTGTATCGCCTGCCATTGCAGTAAATAAGGTGCCATAAGGTTTCGGTGCTCATAATCCGATCCGCCATGCAAATAATAACAAGTATCTACATAATATAATGTAAGGATGCCGGCAATTGGTTGGTTCTGAAAGTAGGCCAAAAACAAATCCACTTTATCTCCCAACACTTCCACCATTTTCCGGTAATAATTATCAGGATGACTGGTAAATTTCTCCCGTTTGGTGGTCAATTTTAATAATTTCAAAAATTGATCAATTTTGCCCTTTTCCTCCTTGACTTCTATCCCCCGCTTCTGGGCCAACCGGATATTGTAGCGGGTTTTTTGTTTCATTTGGGCAAGGAGAGTTTCAGAGTTAGAAGTTAGAGGTAAAATCAGCGTTTGGCTGGGCTGGACCGGGGTGGTTTTGACAAAATCCTCCCTTCTCCATTCTTTATTCTTTATTCTCCATTCACTATTCACTGGTTCGGCTCGCCAAAAAATCGCTCTTTCTTTTTGGGCCAATTTCTGGATTTCTCTGGTTAATTGTTGCCAGTTTTTGACTTCTGCTCTTGGACTATAAAAATAACTTTTTCCCAAAGGCAGGGGCATTTTGATCAAAAGTTTGTCGTTAATCCTAAAAGTTTTCCGGCCCAAGGCCTTTTGAAGTTCCTCCCATTCTTTGGACTGCAAAAAATCCCCGTTCATTTGATATTATCATACCTGTTATCTTGAAAAAAATCCATTTTTAGGCTAATCTTATTTTTAAGGGGTCGAATACCCAGAAGCTTGCTTCGGGGATGAAACCTATTATGAGCAAAGCGAA
>CAYYXM010000040.1:0-6843 GCA_964475725.1 uncultured Candidatus Saccharibacteria bacterium
TTTTGCCTCTCGTTCAACAATGGAAGCTAGGATAATTGTTTTTTTATCGATTTTTAACCCAGCAGTTTTTTTGGCAAAATTATCTTCAAAAAGTTTGATAATTTTATCAAGTGAAGTATTGACCGGTATAAAGTAAGTATCAGGAAATAAATAGCCTTCTTTATCTTCGGTTTTGGCTAAAAATTCATCTTTTTTTGCCAGCCGATATTTTTCCAAAATTGCCCCAATTTCCTCCCGTCTATAACCTTCTTTAATAACAATACTTCGTTCTAAAACATCACCTTTTGCCATTTTGGCGATAATATCGCCAATTGTTTGGGAAGACGAAAGATCATAGACACCACTTTGTAAATTGGCCCGTTTAACTTTGGCATAGAGAGCAAAAAGCCAGCCCGAGCGGATAAATTGCTGGCTTTGAAGATTGTTGCCAATTGTTACTTTTGACTCTCCAGGCATCACTTTAAATTGGCGCATTTGGGCGGCTGATTTTGAGAGAGGCTGTCTTAATTCAATCACGACATATAAAAGAAGGCCAACAATTGCGGCCAACAAAATCCAGAAAAAAATTATCCCTACCCTCCTAAAAATCATTACTTAGCTTGCCTTTCCAAATACTGCTGAAGGATTAATTTGGCAGAAAATCGATCAACCAGTTCTTTCATTTCATCTGGCGTGGCGCCCTCTGATTTTAAAATATCTTCTGCCTCAAAGGTAGTCAGTGTTTCATCCTCCAAAATTATCTCGCAATTTGTTTTTTCTTTTAATTTTTGGGCAAAATCTTTCACAATCTTTGCCTGGGCATGTTCTTGCCGATCTAAAGATACCGGCAGGCCTATAACAATTTTACCGATTGTCTCATCTTCACAAATCTCTTTAATCTCCTCAATTGTTTCATCAATGTTTTTGACCTTTAGCGTCATATATTCATTAGCTAAAAAGCCCTCGGAGATGGAGAGCCCAACTTGTTTTTCGCCCCAATCTATTCCTAATATACGCATGGTTAAATCCTAAATTCTAATATCTAAATCCTAAATAATATCAAAATTCTAATGTTTGAATGTTCTAAACTTAGTTTGGAATTTATGATTTTAGTCATTTGAATTTGTTTAGAAATTAGTGCTTAGGAATTAGAAATTATATTTACTGGTATTCCCATTTGATTTTAATGCTGGTAGTCAGTCGTGGCAAGAATTTAAAGAAATTGGGATAAAGGTCAACTTTGACTTTATCAATATCGGGCAAATTTTTCAAGTAAGCCTCTGCCGAGCTGATGCTTTTGCCCTTCACGGCTTTTTTGAGGGCATCTTCACTCAGTGCTGGCATAATTTTACCATTAATCTTGGCCTTGATAACCATTTTTCCCTCCTCCAATTGCAAACGGACAACTTCTAAGGTGATGCCGCCTTTCTCCGGCAGAAGCAATTGTTTTTGGCTGCCGATTGATTCTTTAGTTAATTCATTAATACTATCCTGCAGAACCTTATTTTTTACGCCCAGGGTTTGACTTTTGACTTTGATCTTTGCTTCAAACTCAGAAACTTCCTGATCTTTTTTGGCTGAATACGATTCCTCGGAAACGGTATTTTCTATGGCATTTTCAATTTGGTAAAAATTGGTTGTTTTTTTGGTCAATTCCTCTTTATTTTGGATAGAAAGCATATCAACTAAGGTGCTTTTAGCTTTATCTAAATCATCTTTTTTCAAAACTTTTACCTTTTGAGAGGAACCGCCGGAAAAAGAAGAAGTTGATTGAGCATAGACATTAGCCTGCAAAGATGAGGATAAAGAAGTGATTGTAAAATTAATTGCGCTGATATTATACTGATCGCCGGCCGATTCTGCCTCAACATCAACGCCTACTTTGCCAGGATTGACACTGACATTGCCCTGACTATCAATTGAGGCCGTGCCAGCTGGCACTGACACCTCTTTTTGGGTAAGAAAATTCAAACCAGAAGAAGAGCGCAATTTTGCCCCAGCACCCACTGTTTGGCTGGCGCCAGTTTTGTTAAAGATAGTCAGAGTCCCCTTGGCTTTGGCGCCAATATCTTTTTCACCGGTAGCAGGAAATTTTTGACTTTTTTCTGCGCTCACATCTATCATCTGGCCAGGAATAGTTTTCTTTGATAAATCCAGCCCCCCAGTTTGAGTAATCAAAAGTTCCATCTCGCTTTGATAGGGCTGGGTTTTCATTGCTAAAGTGATGGTTGCCCGGGGTAAAAAGATATAAAACAAAACAGCGCCACAAATTAAAGTTAAAATTGTGCCTAAAATAAAGGCTTTGAGTTTGCGTTTTTCTTTAGGTTTTAAGCGCGCGGCAGATGGGACAATTGGGGAAATTTCGGAAGAAGTTGGCACGCCCTCTTGGAAATGATGGACCTTGACACCTTTGGGCTGATCAATTTTGCGAGTGGTAAAATCAATTTCAATCACTTCATCTGGCTTGGGATTGGGACGGGAGGGCAAAATTAATGGTTTTGTTGCATCAATATTTTCAAAGACAGAAATGCCCAGTTGGGCAGCTAAGTTTCTGCCGATGGGATCTTGGGTAACAAGAGCAATGGTTTTTCCTTTGGCTTGGGCTTGCGATTGCAAAAGTTTTAAATTGACAATTGACTGCAAAAGAGTGCAGCCACGAGGAATTACTAAGATTACGTTCGTACCGGAAGATCTTTCTAATCGCTCAATTAGAGTGGGTAATTCTTCTTCATTTTCTAAATAAATTATGTCAGTCATATTATTTCCCCAATGACGATACTACCTTATTTAATGTTCCGCCAACAACACCCTGACTACCAACCAGTTCAATCGCTAAATTAGCTAATGCCATTGGTGTAATATCGCGGGGTTTGGTTAATTTTTTGGTTTCATCTATCACATTAGTCACATATTGAGGTTTGATATAAGTAATAGTTGGCCGGCGGGCAAAGGGCAATTTTTTATTCCAACTGGCTTTTTCTAACATTTCTTTAATATCTGGCAATTCACTGCCTCCTCCGCATAAATAAATCCGGGAGGGCAAAAGATCAATATTGGGAAATTCTGAAAGGGTTAGCTCTACTCCAGCAAACCAAACCCGACAATCATTAGACAGAGCTGTGCGGATTTTATCTGCTTTCTCTTCTGGCAACTTACCAGCTGAATAATCCAACTTTAACTCCTCTGCCTCGGAAAAAGGCATACCAAATTCTTGAGATAGCCGTTTGGTAAAGGTGCGACCTCCCAGGGCAAACATTTTTGTTCCCTCTACTCCTCCGCCCCGCACTACCGCAATATCGCTGGTGCCACCGCCAACATCAATAAAAATGGCAGAAAAATCAACTTCTTCCTCAGGGGTAACAGAGCGGGCAACAGCATAAGGCTCAGCGGCAATGGACAATAAATCAAGTTCCAGTGATTCAGCAATGGTTTGCAGGGCCTCAAGATGGACAATCGGTGCAAAGGCATTAAAAACACCAACTTGCACTTCCCGGCCAACAAAACCAAGGGGATTGGTGACTTTATAACCATCAATTTTGACATCAGTTATTGCCGCATTAACCAGGCGTATATCAATTTCTGCCTGGCCGGTTTCCCAAGCCAGCACTCCTCGTGCCCGGTCAAAAGCCCGACGCTGAACCCGGGCGATAATATCCTGCAGCTCACGGAGCGTAATTTTTTCCTTAGGGTTTTCGCGAGAATATTTAATGGTAATGGTTGTCCCCTTAACCAGCTCCCCGGCGATACCGATAATCACTTGCTCGGGTAAAATTTTGGCTTTTTGGACAGCTTGGGCAAGGGAAGATTCACAATTTTTAATCACCCCTTGGATATCGGTTACCCCGCCAGCAGCCATATCAGATAATTTTTGCCGCTCAATTCCCACTCCCTTAACCAGTGCCTTATCCTCAACTACTTCAAAAATCAAAGTTTTAACAAACTCTGTACCAATATCTAAAGAAATTGCAAAACGATCCTTCTTTGCTTTCAGGAAATCAAAAAGACCCATTTGAGTATATTTTAACACAAAATTATAAGATTGGTGTTATTGGTGTCTTTTTTGTGGCATTGGTGGGCTTTAGCCCCTTGACAAATGAGATGAAATGTGCTATAATAGGTGGTTATCCTGGAAATCCAGATTCTGGTGAACCAGGAAACGAACCTATATTTGGAGGTGTTTGAGTTGCCGACGGAATTGGCATTCAACGCGATGGGAAAGGTTAAGTGGTTCGACGACACCCAGGGGTACGGTTTCATCGTCCCCGACCCCTATTGTCGCCCACCTGATTTGAAGGGCGACATCTTCGTCCCCAGGTCTGAGCTCAACGAGGAGGTTCAGGAAGGCGATAAAGTCGCCTTCCACTGCCAGCTCGTTACGGAAGGCCGTCACGCAGGAAAATATCAGGCCTGCAATGTCACCAAAACGAGTCAACAGGGCGATCAGGAGGAGCCTCTCGACCGCCACGGCATTCTCCAATTGGACCGTCCTTTCAATAGTCGCCAAACCGGCGACAACGGCGGCAACGGCCGGGGGAATAGCCGGAAGAACGGCAAGAAAAACGCCCGTCAACTTGAGGGCGTCTTCTCGGGAACGATCCAGAGGAAGGATGAAAAAGGCAACTGCCTCATCCTCCTCAACCCCGCCGAGCATCCCAGAATTCGCCAGTTTTACCTGACGGTCAACGCCGATCCGGAAGACCTCAACTGTCTTGAGGGTGGTGGGGTGGAAGTTCGTCTGCCCTACTATCACGTTCCGGAGGAGACGGACTGGTCCAAGGGGACCCTCGTGGAGTTCGAGCTCGCCTCCACTCCTGATAAGGGTTTCCAAGCTCTCCATCCTCGCCAAAAGGAGAAGACGGCAATGTCCCAGGCTTTCGCCCACGCCGGCGTCGGTTAGTCACCCCGCCACTGGGCGGAGCTTCCCTCCAAAACGGCCCCGCGCGCACTTTGCGCGGGGCCGTTTTTTTAAATCCTTAAAATTTCTTAGTCCACTTTGGCTTTAATTCGCCTTATGCCCGAGCCGGCTGATTTTTCACTTATAATTTTAAATTGGTCAATTTCTGAAGTATTTTTGACATGCGGCCCACCGCAAAGTTCTTTGGAAAAAGCCGACTCCAAATCACGACCTATATAATATAATGTAACTTTATCGCCGTATTTTTGATAAAAAAGCGCTGTTGCTCCTAATTTTTTTGCTTCCTGTAAGGTTGTTTCTATTGTTTGGACTGGCAAGTTGGCAGCAATTTTTTCTTGCACAATCTTTTCAATTTTTCCAAGCTCCTCTTCTGATAATTTTGATGGGTGACTAAAATCAAAACGTAAAACTTCTCCTGTAATATCCTGCCCCCGCTGAAGAGCATTAGGTCCTAAAACTTCTTGCAACGTTTTATGCAAAAGATGGGCGGCAGTGTGTAACCGGGGATTAGCTTCGCGTTTGGTAAAAATTTCCGCTGAAGCGCGCGCTCTTTCTTTTTGCTCTCCCATTAATTTTTCAAATTCATCAGTTTCAATTTTAACGCCTTTTTGGCCGGCCAGTTCCTGGGTTAATTCCAGCGGGAAACCAAAAGTATCATAGAGGACAAAAGCGTCTTTGCCAGAAAGCTCATTATCTTTTATCCGGCGCTCTAATTCTTTGAGGCCAGTAGCTAAGGTTTTTTCAAAACGCTCTTCTTCCTCTTTCAAATTCTTCTCAATTTCATCTTTATTTTTAGCCAAAAGTGGATAAACCTCACCCATCTCATCAACTACAATTTGAGCTAATTGGGGCAAAAATATTCCCTCCACTCCCAACAACTGGCCAAAAACTTTGGCTCGGCGAATTAAACGGCGCAAAACATAACCCTGGGCTTTATTGGAAGGCAAAATGCCTTCAGCCAAAAGGAAGGTGATGGCGCGAATGTGATCACAAATAATACGGATTTTTCTCTCGTCTTCGGCCCCTTCTTTTAAATTTTGCACTTTTAGTTTTAAGTTTTCAAATAAGTCAGTTTCATAAACTGTTTTTTTGCCCTGCCCGCCGGCAGGCGGGGCATTTAAAACCGCCAACAGCCGCTCAAAACCCACACCGGTATCCACCCCCGGAGTTTGTAAGGGAGACAATTTGCCATCTTTGTAATAATACTCGTTAAAAACTAAATTCCAAACCTCAACTTTGTCAACATAAATTTCACTTGTGGGTCCGCAAGGGCCTTGCGCTCCGGTTGGCCCCCAAAAAAGTTCATCACGGCCTAACTTTTTAATTTTTTCTTCTGGAATTTTTAACAACTTCCAATAAGATTCTGATTCCTGATCTAGGGGGATATCTTTATCGCCAGCAAAAACCCCAACTGATATCCGCTCATGGGAAATAGCCAAATCTTTGGTCAAAAATTCATAGGCGTATTTGATGGCCACCTCTTTGAAATATCCTCCAAAGGAAAAATTGCCCAGCATTTCAAAAAAGGTCAAATGGCTATCATCACCAACCAGCTCAATATCAGAAGTTCTCACACAGGGCTGGCAAGTAGCGATATTTTGAGCCGGTGCTTTTTGGGGATGAATGTAATAGTCCTTAAACTGCTGCATGCCGGCAGTAGTAAATAAAACTGTTGGATCGTTTTCCGGCACTAAAGAAGAAGGCGGCAAAATTTTGTGACCGTTTTTTTGGAAAAATTTAAGAAAAATTTCGCGCAATTGTTTTGAGTTCATTGGAAAAGTCCCCAGAAACCTTGCTGAAAGCGATCCCACAAACTGGGCGGTTGTGCTTGTTTAAACAGCTTTGATTTGACATTTTGCGGAGTCAGTTCTTTAGAATAAACTTCTTCATATTTTTGCTGGGCATTGGTGACCGAGCGGATAAAACCGGCGGTTTCGGTTGGAACGGGA
>CAYYXM010000041.1:0-6812 GCA_964475725.1 uncultured Candidatus Saccharibacteria bacterium
GTAGATTAAAGAGATGTCCGTATTTTGGATGAATTCCTAGTCTGCTGTAAGTGTTGGAGGACATGCTTATTCCAGCTTTTTTAAATAAAATATAAGATACCAAAAAGAATAGAGGCCACACAGCTAAAGCCAGAATTTTCATTGTTTAATAATATCATAAGTATCTAAATATACAAATAATACCCGAAACCTGATATTATTATTCCGGAATGTTTAATTTAAAAGCTTCCTTTGAGCCAACAGGGGATCAGCCCCAAGCAATAGAAAAACTTACAGAAAACCTGAAAAACAATATTAAAAATCAGGTCCTTTTGGGCGTTACTGGAAGTGGAAAAAGCCTTACTTATGACCAGTCGGTTATAGTAAAAAGCAGACTCACAGGTGCTGTAAGAGAGGTGAAAATTGGGGCCTTTGTAGATCAGTACATGAGCAAAAATTATGCATTTTCATACGAGAACTCGCAAATTGTTAGTTCTCCGGACATGGGAGAGAGATTTCAAGCTTTAAGTTGGAATCCGAAAACTTGTGTTTCTGAATTTTGTGATATTAGTTATTTAACTAGCTTTATCAAACCAAAAGTTGGGATAGTTTTGAATGTTGGTCCGGCCCATCTAGAAAAATTTGGTACACTGGAAGCCGTGGCTAAGGAAAAAGGCAAATTAGTTGAAGTTTTGCCCAAAAACGGCTTGGCAGTTTTGAATGAAGACGATCCCTATGTTAAAGGGATGGCACAACTATCATCTGCTCATATCGAATTTTTCCGTGATCGAAGGTTGGAAAATGAAACAGCAGTTGCGACAATTATTGGACAATTTTATAAAATTGAAGAGAAGCTTATCAAACAGGGACTTGGAAAAATTGAAAAATTGCCTCAGCGGATGGTTTGGCTCAATGGCAAAAAGGGGTGTACAATTATAGATGATAGTTATAATGCCAATCCGCTTTCCATGAAATGGGCATTAGATGTTTTAGCAAAGCAAGAGGGTAGACGGGTGGCGGTTTTGGGCGAGATGGCCCAGCAAGGTAAAAACAGTGGCCAAGCCCACCAAGAAGTAATTGATTTGGCAAAAAAGAGTGCTGATCAAATCATTCTGGTTGGAAAAGAATTTCAAAACATGTCAGATATCTGGTTTAAAGATTCCCAAAGCGCCGCAGAAAATATAGGAAAATATATTCAAAAAGGTGATATGGTTTTAGTCAAAGGCTCCCGATCCACTCAAATGGAAAAAATTGTTGACATGTTAAAGGAGTAAATTGGACCATCAAGAGTTTATTATCTTAAATATTCCAGCTTTGATTCGTTTATTTGCTCTAACTGCTCTGTCAGCAATTTTGGCCTTTTTGTGGACGCCATTTTTAACTAATCTTTTATATAAATATAATTGGCGCAAACGTATCCGCCAGGGGGAGACACCAATTTATTCCTCCCTTCACGCCCAAAAAGCCCAAACGCCAACCATGGGTGGACTATTGATTTGGCTGACAGTGATGGTGGTGACTCTTTTATTTAATTTATCTCGTGAGCAGACCTGGCTGTCATTGTTTGCACTGGTTGCTGCTGGGATAGTTGGTGCTTTTGATGATTTATTAAATATTAAAGGTATTGGTCCTCAGGGTGGGGGATTAGGCGGTCGCCATAAACTTTTGATTCAACTTTTGATTGCTGGGATAGGTGCCTGGTGGTTTGCTTACAAACTGGATTGGGTTTACCGGCCAATTCATATTCCTGGTGTTGGCGATTATATTTTAGGGATATGGTTTATTTTGCTTTTTATTTTAGTGATTGTTGCTACCACTAATGCTGTCAATATTACTGATGGCTTGGATGGTCTGGCTGGCGGCCTATTGGCTTTAGCCTATATGGCTTATGGGGTTATTGCCTTTGTCCAAAATCAGCTGGGTATTGCTGTTTTTTGCGGTTGTATTGCTGGGGCGCTTTTGGCCTTTTTGTGGTTTAATATTTATCCGGCCCGCTTTTTTATGGGCGACACTGGTTCAATGTCGCTAGGAGCAACTTTGGGAGTGGTGGCGATGCTGACTAATCAAGTCCTGGTTTTGCCCATTATTGGTTTTGTTTTTGTAATAGAGACTTTATCAGTTATTTTGCAGATTTTCTGGCGCAAGTTTTTTAAAAAGAAACTTTTTTTATCAACTCCCTTGCATCATCATTTAGAGGCCCAGGGTTGGCCGGAGACAAAAGTAACGATGCGATTATGGGTAATCGGCGCGGTTTTTGCCGTAATTGGCATGGTTATAGCTCTCATTGGTCGGGGATAATATAATTCAAATCTCCCACATTCGCCAAGGCTATAGTGGGGGAACAAAAGTTAAAATTTAATTTTACATCAATAGGCCATAAAGAAGACTACCAGTTGTGGTCTTTTTTTGATATGATATAACCATGAAACTTCAAGGCAAAAAAGTTGCCATTTTGGGTATTGGTAAAGAAAATTTGCCACTTTTGGATTTTTTAATAAAAAAGGATGCCAAAGTTGTTATTTTAGATCAAAAAAATAGGGGAGAGTTACAAAAAGATATTCAGCAAAAATTGGCAAAGTTACCTATCCAGTGCCGGCTTGGTCCTCATTATATGGACCATTTAGAAGATTTTGATGTCATTTTTCGCACTCCTGGTATTTCCTTTTTCCATCCTAAAATCCAACAGGCGCTAAAAAATGGAATAGAGGTTTCCTCTCAAACCAAATTGTTTTTCCAGCTTTATCCAGCCAAAATTATTGGCGTTACTGGTACCAAAGGCAAGGGGACAGTAAGCACTTTAATATATGAAATATTAAAGTGCAATATCAAAACTCCCACCTTTGCCAACCTGCCTGCTGGACAGGCAGGGGCTACGGCGGGCAAGCAAAACTCAAATGTCAAAAGAAAGATTTATTTAGCTGGGAATATCGGTAGCCCCCCCATTACTCTTTTACCAAAACTTCAAAAAGATGATTTTGTTATTTTGGAACTTTCTTCTTTTCAGCTGGAGGATTTGGAATACTCTCCTCAAATTGCTGTCATCTTGAATATCACTTCTGATCATCTAAATTACCACGAAAGCCAAGAAAAGTATATTCAGGCGAAAACCAATATTGTTCGACATCAAAGAAAAGAAGATTTTGCCATCATCAATGCTGATTATTTTACTTGTATTGAATTTGCCACGATGACAAAGGCGAAAGTTTGGTGGTTTGCAACCAAAAAATCAGTTGACTTAGGTTGTTTTTTGGCGCCCTCAAAACTAAAAAAAGGGGAGAGAGATATAATTTTGCGCGATGAGGAGGAGGACAATTTCATCTGTCATCAAAGCCAAATCCAACTTTTAGGCAGCCATAATCTTGAAAATATATGTGCCGCTATCACAGCCAGTGCCTTAGCCGGAGCTGATATTAATTCCATCAGGGAAGCGGTGAGAGCTTTCCAAGGCCTGCCTCATCGATTGGAAAAAGTGAGAGAGTTTAAGGGAATAGAGTATTATAATGATTCCTATTCCACTAACCCTTCGGCCGCTATTGCTGCCATTAAAAGTTTTAATAAACCTTTAATTTTCATTGGTGGGGGAGAGGGGAAAGGGCTTGACTATTCTTCCCTTGTTCAAACAATTAAAAATTGCAAAAACATTCGCGCGGTTATTCTTATTGGTAAAATAGCAGGTGATTTAGAAAGACAATTATCTCGGGCAACTTGTCAGGTTTTGCGTGCGAAAAATTTAGGGGAGGCAATAGAGAAAAGCGTTCCAATTGCCCAAAGGGGTGATATTGTTTTATTTTCCCCTGGCGCTGCTTCCCTTGATATGTTTGCCGATTATAAAGAAAGAGGCGAGAAATTTAAGGAAGAGGTTTTAAAACTACAATGATTAAAATCTATCGGCCAAAAGTAGATTTCTGGTTAGGATTGATTGTTTTTGGTTTATGTCTTTTAGGGCTTTTGATGATTACGTCAGCCTCATCAGTCGTGGCCTATGAACGTTTTGGTAATCCTTATTATTATGTTGTTCGTCAAATTATTTATTTGGTAATAGGTTTTATTTTAATGGTGATTTTAGCCAATGTTGATTATCGGTTCTGGCGCAAACCTGCTTTCTTCTTTTTAGTTTTCAATATTTTACTTTTAATTTTAGTTTTTGTTCCCTATGTAGGAACAAATATCGGAGGAGCTCATCGTTGGCTCCATATTGGACCGTCTCTTTTTCAACCCTCTGAACTTTTGAAATTAATTTTGGTTATTTATCTTGCTTTTTGGTTTGAGAAAAGGCAAGAGAATGTGAGAAGTATAACTCGCGGCTTTATCCCCCTCTTGTTTCTTTTAACTGTGATTATTGCTCTTATCATGTTACAGCCAGATATGGGCACAACGGTTGTGATTTTTGCCACTGCTGCATTAATGTTTTTTATTGCTGGTGCCTCGTGGCTGGAAATTTCTATTGGTGCAATTTTATCAGGCATTGTATTTTGGATTTTTATCTTTTCTTCATCTTATCGCTGGCAGCGCTTTTTAACTTATATTAATCTTGGCCGTGAAGTGACAGGCGCTGCCTATCACATTAATCAGGCACTTTTAGCGATTGGTTCTGGCGGTTGGTGGGGATTGGGTTTTGGCCAATCCCGACAAAAATATTTATATCTACCACAGGCTCATTCTGATTCAATCTTTGCTATTATCGGCGAGGAATTAGGTTTTCTGCGAACTGGGGCAATTCTAGTTTTATATCTCTTTTTAGGATTGCGAGGTTTTCGTATTGCCCAGCGTGCTCCTGATAATTTTGGTAAATTTTTAGCTTTTGGAATAACTTCATGGCTTTTGATTCAAACATTTATTAATTTAGCGGCGATGTTAGGACTTTTACCTCTTACTGGCGTGCCTTTACCATTTTTATCAGCTGGAGGTTCCTCACTAATCGTCAGCTTAGCTGGAGTAGGGATTTTACTTAATATTTCACGTTATAGTGAAGCTAGATAATTAAAAATTAAAAAGTCAAAATTAAAAATTGAGATTCAAAATTAAAAATTAAATAGGAGATTAAAAACGTGAAGATTATCTTGGCAGGTGGCGGAACCGGTGGTCATATCTTTCCCCTACTTGTTTTAGCCCAAGCGTGGCAGAAAAAGAATTTTGAAATTTTATACTCAGGTCCGATTTTGCCATGGGAAAGGGAAATCTTAGAAAAAGAAAGAATTCGTTATAAAAAAATTCTCTCTGGCAAATGGCGAAGATGGCCCTCCTTTTGGAATATAATTGATCTTTTTAAAATTTTTATTGGTTTTTGGCAGGCATTTTTCATTTTTTTATTTAATCGGCCCAGATTTCTCTTTGTTAAAGGTGGTTGGGGATGCATTCCCAGTGTTTTTGCTGCTTTTGTTTTAGCAATCCCGATTTTCAATCATGAATCAGATGTTGTTATGGGCGTGGCAAATCGTTTTGCCAGCCGTTTTGCTCGAAAAGTTTTCTTAGGATTTCCCCAACAATTTTATATTAATATTCCAACCAATAAAGCAATTTATTCTGGAATTCCTGTTCGAGAGGATTTTTTTACTCTTTCCAAAGAAACTGCTAAAAACAAAGTTGGATTAACTTTCGACAAGCCAGTTTTGGTTATTTTCGGTGGTAGCCAAGGATCAAAAACTATCAATTGTTTTATCAAAGAAGAGCTTGAAAAATATCTGACAAATTTTCAAGTTGTCCATGTCTGTGGCCAGGGCAACAGTAGCCAGTTGTTTGAGGTGAAAAATAAATTGCCAAATTTGGCAAAAGATTATCATATTTTTGAATTTTACCAAGATATGCCCAGTCTTTTAAAGGCAGCTGATATTGTCGTTTCAAGAGCAGGAGCAACAAGTTTAGCTGAAATTGCTGCAGCAGGGAGAGCGGCAATTATTATTCCCTTTCCTTGGGCAGCGGCTGATCATCAGCGCAAAAATGCTTTAATTTTTCAGAAAGCCAATGCCGCCATTATTTTAAATGAAAAAGATTTGACAGCTGAAAAATTTCTCTCTATAATTGAAAATCTAGCCAAGGATCAAGAAAAAATGAAGCAATTTTCCAATAATGTTAAAACACTTGCTACTCCTTTCGCAGCCCAAAAGATTACTGGGGAGATTGAAGGATATTTTAATGAAAGGCATTAAGTCTATATATTTTATTGGCATAAAAGGGGCGGGGATGAGCGCTCTGGCGATACTTTGCAAACAGCAAGGTCTTAAAGTTATTGGTTCTGATATAGCAGAGATCTTTCCAACTGATAAATTATTAGAAGATGCCAAAATTCAAATTTTAGAAGGATTTAAAAAGGAAAACTTAGAAGTGGTTACTTTTGATTGTGTGGTTATAAGTGCAGCCTATGGTAGGGAAAATGTTGAAGTGAAAGAGGCGAAAAAACGCAAAATTCCTATCTATTATTATTCGGAATTTTTAGGAAAAATCCTGTCATCAAAAAGATTAATCTCTGTTTGTGGAATTCATGGCAAAACTACCACCACGGCAATACTCTCGCATATTTTAAAAGAGGCAGGCGTTGATCCTGGTTTTCTTTTAGGAGCTAACTGCCGTAATTTGCAAACTACTGCCCATTGGGGTAAAGGTGACTTTTTTATTCTAGAGTCAGATGAATATCGCAAATCACCCGATGATTCCACTAGCAAACTTTTTGATTTTTGGCCGGAAATTGTTCTAATTACATCATTAGAGATGGATCATCCCGATCTTTTCTCCAATGAAAAAGACATCTATCAAATTTTCTATAAATTTATTACTCGTTTGCCTCGTTGGGGATTGGTTATTGCAAATCTTGATTATGGGTGGCTTAAAAAATTGAA
>CAYYXM010000042.1:0-6648 GCA_964475725.1 uncultured Candidatus Saccharibacteria bacterium
AAAGGGGCAATTCAAACTTTTAAGCGCGGGGCAACGGTCTTTTTGAAAGAAGTAGACGACCCAGGGCGCTTTGGTGTGCCGGTTTTTGAAAAAATCAAAAATCAAAAATCAAAAATCAAAAATAATGAGCAAGAAATTCGGCCTCAAACTCATAAAATCGTCAAAATTGAAGAAAAACCAAAAAAGCCAAAATCCAATTTTGCTGTCACTGGCCTCTATATTTACGACAAAAATGTCTTTCAGCACATTAAACAATGCAAGCCATCAAAAAGAGGAGAATTGGAAATTACCGATGTCAATAATTTTTATATCAAAAAGAACCAATTAAACTGGCAGGAACTAGAGGGTTTCTGGAGCGATGCTGGCACTTTTGAAAGTTTATATCTTACCAATAAGTTTTGGGCGGAGAAAAATTCATAATGAAACTTTTGATTACCGGCGGGTTGGGGTTTATCGGTTCTAATTTTATCCATTATCTTCAAAAACGCCATCTTGATTGGCGAATAATTAACCTTGATAAAATGACTTACGCCGCCAACCCGGCTAACCTAAAAGATATCAAAAAGGGCAAGGGCTACAAATTCATCAAAGGCGATATCTGCAATCAGAAACTGGTGGAGGAAATTTTCCAAAAAGAGAAGCCGGATATTGTTGTCCATTTTGCCGCTGAAAGCCACAACACGCGCGCAGAAAAGCAGCCAGAGATTTTTTACAAAACCAATGTTAAGGGAACTAAAGTTCTACTTGATGCCGCTCAAAAATCACTAGTTGAAAAGTTCATTTATATCTCAAGTGACGAAGTCTACGGCTCAATTAAAAAGGGCTATTTCAAAGAAGATGATGCCGACGATCGCTATAAATATTTAAAATCTGATTATCCCAAATCAAAAGCTCAAGCCGATAGATTGGCCAGCTGGTATGCCAAAAAGGGGTTGCCGGTGATCGTGGCCAGGCCAACCAATAATTTTGGTCCTCGTCAACATCCCGAAAAGGCCTTGCCTCGTTACATCACTAATGTCTTTTTGGGTAAAAAAATGCCGGTTTGGGGCAAAGGCTTGCAGGTACGGGATTGGCTTTATGTAAAGGATTGCTGCCGAGCAATTGATCTTTTAATTACCAAGGGTAAAATCGGCGAGGCCTATAATATCGCCGCTAATAATCGACCGGAGATTAAAAACAGAGATGTTGCTCGAATTCTTTGTGAAATAATGAAAATTGACCCCAAAAATTGGATAGAATTTGTCCCTGATCCCCGTCCGCAACATGACTTTAGATACAGCTTACTGTCACGCAAAATCAGAAAACTTGGTTGGCAACCATCAAGAAGTATTAAAAAATTATTTGCGCAAACTGTCGAATGGTATCGCCAAAATCCTGCTTGGTGGAAGAAACTTAAGGAAGAAGCAGAAAAACTCTACCGCTAATCACTATCAGGTGGAGGCAAGATTTTATCTTCGCCGGGGCCTCCAGACATTAAAAGTGGGGGACAGATGAATAATAGAACAAAACAAGTTCTTTTCGGCAGTCTATTGGGAGATGGTTCTATAACGAATGAAAATCCTGCCCGTTATTGTGAAAAACACAGCTTGAAACAGAAAGATTATTTAGTTTGGAAAAAACAGATCGTCCAAAAGGACTTTGTTTTTGGCAAAATATTTTACGATAGAAAAAGGAAAATAATTAGTATTCGAACAAATAGCGATGCCCAACTAACATTTCTTCGACGTCTTTTTTATCTGAATAATGGCACAAAAGCTATCACTTTCCAAATTTTAAAACAACTTAGTCCCCTTGCTTTAGCGGTTTGGTATTGTGACGATGGAACCTATCGGTATATGACCCATCGATGCAGCATATCTTCTTATAACCTTGGATACCGTAAACATTTGCTCATTAAGAAATATTTTAAGAAAAAATGGCTTATTGATTGTAACATCTGCTTTGACTCTCGCAAAAAATACTATCTTGAGATAGACGCTGAAAATACGAGAAGGTTTATAAAATTAATCAAGACCGCATTCGTTCGATATAGAATCCCAAGATGCATGTGGTATAAACTGGGACATCTGTTTGAAGGCAATCAAGATAGAATTAAACGGGCAAAAAATGATAAAAGAGAAGACAGTAGGAGATGTTATCAAAAATTGGAAACTCGACTGAAAAAAAGAAAATATTACTTGAAAAATAAAAGTAAAATATTAAAACAGGTAAGAGAGTACCAAGCCAAGTCGGGAGTCAACAAGCGAATCAAAAAATATATGAAAGAGTATGCTAAAGAATATCGTCGAAAAAATAGGAATAAAATAAATAGGTATAAAAGGGACTGGAGAAGGAAACGAAAAATTCTTGGTGGTGGCAGCCGCTCAAAGCCAAAGCTGAGAAGATATATAAAGATTGGGGTAAATCTAAATGACAAAATCTCTCCGAGCCAGAGGCTCTCCGAGCCGGAGGCCTAATGCCAAATCAATGTTTAAATCTGAACAATGTGAAGATTCAAGGTTCTGCCGAAGGCAGGTTCTTAAATGCTTTAATGTCAAATTTTTTTGGATTTTGGATTTCATTTGGCATTTGAGCTTTGGGTTTGGGATTTCTGCGCTATCCTTTGGCTATCACCAGTCCCCAGACTTCTCTCACCCCTGCCTGCCTTAAAACTCGGGCTGCTTCCTCCATTGTCGCGCCAGTGGTGAAAACATCATCCACCAAAACAACCCGACTATGTGTCGGCTTTTTTATAACCTGAAAAACTCCCTGCACATTTTCTCGCCGCTTGGTGTTTGGTAGACCGACCTGAGGCAGACGATAACCTGTTCGCCAAAGATAATTTTCCACTGGTACGCCAGAAATTTTGCTAACTTCTTTTGCTAATAACTGCGCCTGGTCAAACCCCCGATAAGCCCGGCGCCAAAAGGAAAGCGGAATTGGGACGAGCACTTTTTGGCTATGGGATGTATTTTCCATAAAGGTCCTGGCCAAGAGAGAAGATAAATAAGGCAAAAGCTCCGTCACAAATTCATATTTAAAAGCACAAATTGCCTCTTTGAGTGGTCCCTCTGTGTAATAACCGGCGACAATTAAACCCGTTAAATTACTTTTCGGCCGACAGCGGGAGCAGAGCCGACCATTTTTGGTTAGCCTGCCACAATAAGGGCAGGTCTGGCGCAAAACCCGAATAATTCTTCGCTGGCAGAGGGGACAAAGCCAGCTGCCAGTTTTCTTGCACCCCACACAACTGGAAGGAAAAACTGCCTCTTTCCACCAAAAAATTAAATGTTTATACCACATGAATTTTATCATCTTAATTTAATGTTAAAGTGTAAAACTCAAATGTCAAAACAACAGTTTAAAAGAAAAAACAAAGATCTTTGCTGTTTTGAGTTATTACTTTAAGTTTTGCGTTTTCAGTTTTGAGTTATATTGACACTCCAAGATTCTATCCCTACAATAGTAATAGGAAGGTCCGCCTACGCTCTTGGCACTTCACTCGGATTATTCATCCGTGTTCTATCCAGGATGCTTCGGCGGATGCCACAGGAGTATATAGATAAAATTTTGTGTGGCAAGGGGCAAAATGAGCGACGAGGAAGAAACCGTAGAGGAAGAAGAAGTAGAAGGCCAACTGGCCATTGATGCTTATCAAACAGAAGATGCCATTATTGTGGTGGCGCCAGTTGCTGGTGTTACCAAAGAAGATGTGGAAATTTCCATAACTGATGAAGTAGTGACGATTAAGGGGGATAGAAAGCCACCCAAAGATATTCTGCCAGAAAATTATTTTGTGCAAGAGTGTTATTGGGGACCCTTTTCCCGTTCATTAATTTTACCCGTCCCTATTGAGGCAGAGGAGGGCCAGGCCCAAATTTCTAATGGCCTTTTAATTCTCCACCTGCCTAAGAGGGAAAAAACTTATACCAAAATTATTAAAGTTAAAACAGAATAAATCTAATTTAAAATTTAAAGTGCAAAACTTAAAACTACAACTTAAAAGTAAAAACTTAAAAAAATGAAAGTTATCAAAGCCGTTATTCCAGCGGCGGGATGGGGCACCCGGTTTTTACCAGCAACCAAAGCATCTCCCAAAGAGATGTTGCCTTTGGTTGACAAACCCCTCATCCAGTATGCGGTGGAAGAGGCATTGGAAGCAGGAATCAAGCAATTTATCATCATCACCGGTAGAAATAAGCGGGCACTGGAGGATCATTTTGACTATTCGGTAGAACTGGAGCAGGAACTGAAAGAGCAAGGAAAAGATGAACTTTTAAAAACTGTCCAGCAGGTTTCTGAGATGGCTGATTTTGTTTATATCCGCCAGAAAAAGGCCTTGGGGCTGGGCCATGCTATTTTGCAGGCCAAAGAAGTGGTTGGTAAAGAGCCCTTTGCCATTTTGTATCCTGATAATGTCTTTGATGGCTTGCCGCCCATTAAACAAGTGGTAGGGGTTTGTCAGAAATTGAAAATTAACGCAGTAATTGGTTTTAAGGGTGTGCCAAAGGATCAGGTTTATAAATACGGTATTGCCAAACCAAAATATATTGATAAAGAAGGCAAAATCTTTCAGGTTTTAGATATTGTCCAGAAACCAAAACCAGAGGTAGCACCTTCTAATCTCAATGATATTGGCCGGATGGTCCTGCCCTGGCAAATTTTCAAGATTCTGGAAGAAACCAAGCCGGGAGTAGGAGGGGAGATTCAGTTAACCGATGCCATTAAAACCCTCTGCAAAAAAAGCAAAGTTTACGGGGTAGAGGTTGACGCCCAGTATTTTGACGTCGGCACACCTGGTGGTTTGTGGAAGGCCAATGTCTATTTCGGCTTAAAGCATCATCAATTAAATGGAGAATGCAAGGAATACCTGAAAAGCCTACGGCTTTAATTTCTAAAATCCAAAGCTCAAATGACAAATGAAGCCCAAAATCTAAAATCCAAATTTAATATTAA
The DNA here is from genome assembly GCA_964475725.1 of uncultured Candidatus Saccharibacteria bacterium. Classification (GTDB taxonomy): domain Bacteria; phylum Patescibacteriota; class UBA1384; order CAYYXM01; family CAYYXM01; genus CAYYXM01. The sequence continues at coordinate 4,936 of CAYYXM010000042.1, forward strand.
GTCATTTAAATATTCTTTTGACATTTAGATTTTGACATTAGGATTTAATTATAGGGAGGGTTATGAAAAAGAACTTATCAAAGATTGCCACAATAGCTGCTGTTTTAATACTCATTATTCCGATTGTTGGTTGTGGCAATAAATCAACTACCCCCACCACCGCTCAAGGAGAAAAAACTATTGCTGTTTGGGGGCCTTTTGATGACCAGGATGTCTTTCAGCCAATAATGAAAGACTTTATGAACCAAAATAAGGGTTATAAGGCAGAATATAAAAAGATTGATTTTTCGCAGTATGATGTTGAATCATTGCTTTCTTTGGCTGCCCAAAAAGGACCTGATATCTGGCTAATTCCCAATGACTGGCTGGGTCGGCATCTTGATAAATTTTTACCCTTGCCTGATGGACTTTTGAAGAAGAATAAAAAAGATGCCACTACCAATGAGGATTATGTTAAACAGAACTTCGTTCCAGTTGTGGCCGACCAAGTGATTAAGGATGGCCAAGTTTATGCCCTGCCAATGTATATGGACACTTTGGCTCTCTATTACAATAAAGATATTTTCCGCCAAAAAACCAAGGAAATTGAAAAAAGCTCGCTCTCTAATCAAGAAAAACAAAGATTAACTGCCTTATGGGAAAAACCAACTGATAACTGGACCGATATTATTGAACAGGTTAAAGGGCTGACAATAAAAAGTGGCGATAATATCCAGCAGGCCGGCATTGCCTTAGGCACCTCTAATAATATCTCTCGCGCCGAAGATATTTTATCTCTTTTGATGCTGCAAAATGGCGCCCAAATGGTCTCGCCAGATCAAATTACTGCTACTTTTAATCTACCCGGTAACAGTCAAACTGGCCAAACGGTCTATCCGGCTCAGACCGCCCTGGATTTTTACACTTCTTTTGCCAACTCTTCCTCGCCCAATTACAGTTGGAATGGCGCCCTGCCCAATTCCTTTGACTATTTTACCCAAGGGAAAGTGGCAATGATGATTGACTATGGCTATCGGATCAATGAAATCCAACAAAAAGCGCCCACTCTTAATTTCAAAACTCAAGCCCTCCCCCAAATCAAAGGGGCTTCCCAGCCAATTGATTATCCTTATTATTTGGTGGCTGGTGTGACTAAATCCTCCAGCAACCAAGAATTGGCTTGGCAATTGGTCAAAGATCTAACCACAGGTTCAGCCAATTCCAGCTACCTTTCTGCCAGTCAACGGTTATCAGCCAAAAAGCCACAAGAAGAAGTACCGATGGCTAAAAGAAGTGAATCCTCTAATCCATTTAAATTCCAAGGCGCGACAGCCAAAACTTGGTACAAAGGCAGATATCCCCAAGAAGTAGATATGGTGATGGGAAAAATGATTGACAGAGTAACTGTGGAAAAAATGGCTGTCAATACTGCTGTTGAAGAGGCAGCCCAAAAAATCACAGAACTTTTAAGAAAAGGCCAATAAATGCAAAAAGGATTAAAAATTGGCGGATTAACAATTTTGGCAATAACCGTCTTTGGCGCTATTTTTTCTGGCGCAAGAATCAAAGCAGCTGCCCTTTTTGGTTCGGGGACAGCAGAAAGTTGGATAGAAGAATTTTATAAATGGTCAGTACCAATTGGTGCGCTTTTAGCAGTTTTAATGATTGTTTTGGGCGGTTATAAATATATGACAAGTCAAGGGAATGCTGAGGCATTGGGCGAGGCTAAAGAAA
>CAYYXM010000043.1:0-6512 GCA_964475725.1 uncultured Candidatus Saccharibacteria bacterium
ACGGTATTCAACCATACCTTTGTATTGAATTCCCTCTCCTGTTTTAGGTAAAACATTTTTTTCCAAATACTCTTTATCACCGGGACCAAAAATGAGCAGTTTCACTCCTGCCTTCAAACAGGCAGCGATAGCATCTTCTACACCCTTCTCCGGCGAAACTCTACTCATAAATACATAGTTATCACTTCCTGTCGGTCCAAATTGGAAATTACCCACGTCAATGCCATGATAGATATTAGCAATATAATTTAAATTAGGGATAGCTTGTCGCTGGGCATAAGATATAGAGATTAAGTTTGCGTCTTTAAATTCTCCCATAATAGGCGCTAAGTGACTTACCAATGACTCATGAAGGGTAAAAACAATCGGACACTGACTAAATCTTATGAAGGGCTCGCCGAAAATCGCTCGTCCTACATGAAGGTGGATAAGATCATAGTTGGCGGAATCAGCTATCATTTGGCTAATATAGGTTAGTCGATAACCAATATGTAAATCTTTCACCCATTCCTCCCGCTGATAGGCATAATCAAGTTCATGGGGCACAAGATTTAAATCAATAATTTTAGCTCCCGGCATTGAGGAACCTTTAGAAGCATAGACAGTTATATCGTGACCTTTACCAATCATCCCTCGAACAATATTAGCCATCACATCAGCATTAGCAGCAACAATGTTTGCAGGTGGAGGAAAGACCGTTCTGTTAGAAGAATAATAAGCAATTTTCATCTCTCCTCCCCCGATAACTTGTAAAGTGAGGTAACAAACCAAGGGCGTCTTCGGGATTAAAATCACCTTGTTGTAAGGCATGTATTAAACCTTGGGTAGCCTCTTCAATTTTATCTTGACCGATTAGAATTTTTTGGCTATTAGGTAACTTTTTCACTTTTGAGTTAAAACTTGGAGTATCTTCAAATCCCATGACAGCTGTTCGCAATTCTTCTCGGGCGCCACCGACCACTATGGCTGGATGACCTCCTTCAATCAACATAGTTAGATCATTACCGCTATCACCCGCTGCCACCCCTCTGATCCCCAACTTCTCTGTTAAATACCTCAAGGCCATTCCTTTGCCGGCGTTGGGAGGAAGTAAATCAATATTATGTTTTTGGGGATCATCGATATCCGCAGAGAGGATAACTTGAGCTCCCTTTATCTCCGACTCTAGTAACCGAGAAGTTTTTACTGCCAAGGCCCTATCTCCAGTCACATTTAGGCTAATTTTAAATTCTTGAGGCGGTTCTTTGACTTTACCTGACTCGAAAGCTCCCGGTTCATCTCGGGATTGAAAAATAATTTCCGGATGCTCCGCAACAATTTTTTGGGCAACTTGGTAAACCTCGTCCCTACTCCAATTTGTTTGCAGTAACTGACGGAACTCTTCGTCTATCACATAGGATCCCTCTTTTTGGACATAAATTTCAGTACCGACTGCTCCCACAACAATGTCAGCTTGGGGTAACTCTTCACTTTGTCTAACCATCGCTAAATCACGCCCTGTAACGTAAATTAGTCCCCATTCATTACGTTGCAAAACCTGATTCAATTTTCTCATTGGCTCTACCATATCTCGCCGATAGAAAGTGTTATCAATGTCGGTAAAAAGAGCCACCGGTTTCGAGCCCATACTCTGACGCTTTGCTATTTTTTGAGCAATACTGCTTTCACGATAAATTCCGCTCAACTCAACTTCCGTCACAACTTCCTCACCCATTTGGTCATACAGAGGACTTTGCTTGTTCACTCGTCTAGCATATTCAAGATTGGCTACCGCTTTCCCCTGCTCAAAAGCTAAAGCTGCTTGCTTTTCTTCTTCAGAAGACAAAAATTCACCCATTTCCTCGCCCCTTTTTTCGAGCATTGTTTACTAATAATTGCTTATAAAGTTTATATATCTTCCTGGTCACATGGGGCCAGCTGTAATTTTGTTGAACATGGATCACGGCATTTTTACCCATTCTGTCGGCCAGTTCCTCATCGCTTAAAACCTTAACGATCTGTCGGGCAAACCCCAGGGCATCTTTTGGTCGGGCATGAAAACCAGTAATGCCATCTTCAATTGTCCATTGCAATCCGCCAACACTGGAGGCAACTACTGGTGTACCAGTTGCCATTGCCTCAATCGCTACCATGCCAAATGGCTCATAATATGACGGCATCACGACAACATCAGCCGCACCATAATAAATGTGCAATTTTTCCTGACCAACCCCTTGCATAAGTTTTATTTTGTCGCCAACTTTATAATTTACAATTGCATTTTTGAGATCATGACGAGCATCGGCCTCCTGTTTTTCTTTGGTTCTCACCCGGCGTGGATCGCCTGAAAACATAATGACCTGCAATTGCTGATAAATTTTTGGCCAACGTTTTTTTATTTCCGCGATTGCCTGGACTAATGTAATCGCCCCTTTCCTTCTTTCCATTTTACCGGCAAAAAGAACAATTTTTTTCTCCTGGGAAAGATTCAAATTTTCTCGAGCCCATTTTTGTTGCAGGGGTTTAAATCGACGTAAATTAACCCCGGCGGGAATAACTGTAATTTTTTCGGGATTGGCGTCATATTCTGATATCATACTTATTTTTTCCTGTGGAGAAATAGCGATAATTTTATCAGCCCCGTGCATCACTCGGCGCTCAATTTGTGTTCGTTCCGTCGGACTGGTGTCCCGTTCGCCTAATGCTTTCTTTTTTAAAACTCCTAAGGAATGGAAAATTTCAATTAAAGGAATCTTGAGAATATTTTTTAGCTGCAATCCCGCCCAGCCGGAAAAATAATAATGGGCGTGAATTAAATCATATTTTATTTTATTTAATCTGGAATATTCTAAAAAATGCTCAACAAATTCTGGCATCAAGGGGCCAAATTTATCTTTAGAGATAAATTGGCGAGGACCAGCTTTTAAGCGAATAACTTTAGCTCTTTGGGCAAATCTTACCCTTTGATCAGCTTTTCTATTTTCCCAACGAGTAAAAACATCTACTTTAACACCCAAAGTGCTGAGTGCTTTTGACACTTCATAAACATAAACATTTTGACCACCAGATTGCTGACCACCAAGTGGGGCCAAAGGATCGCCATGTTCTGAAATCATGGCAATGGTTAATAAAGGATGATTATTTTCCATTTTTTCCTCTTAAATACTCTGCCGCCTTCTCCGGCGAGACAACGTCTATTATAACACCTGATCCTAACTCAAATCCACCATAATTGGCAAGCCGGGGGGCAATTTCTATGTGCCAATGATAAGAATCAGAAGCTTCAATTGAATTAGGCAAGGTGTGAAAAAATAAATTCAAAGGGGGGTCATTGAGGGTTTTATCCAAAAGATGCAAAGTTTGATGAAGGATTTCCGCTAAGCTTTTCAGTTGCAAATCTTTCTGATCTTCATAACGGCTCTGATGTTTTTTGGGCAATAACCAGATTTCAAAGGGAAAACGAGCAGCAAAAAAAGTAAAGGAAATAAAATCTTCATTTTCCACCAAAACTCTAATTTTTTCCTTTTTTTCATGAGCAATCAAATCACAAAAAGCGCATCTTCCTTCTGATTCAAAGTGGTGCTGAGTGTGAGAAAGTTCCTTGGCCACCAAATTTGGCACAATACTGGAAGCAAAAATCTGGGCATGGGGATGTTCAATAGAAGCGCCAGATTGCGGTCGGTGATTATAAATTGGCATAGTATATTCCACTTTGTGCTTCTGGGCCAAATCAAGATAACGTTTCCGAAAAACCTGCAAAAGCTCTACCCAAATATCCTGGGTGAATTTGGGTAAATCCTGATCATGATCAACAATTACTACCACATCATGACCGCCCATTGAGGACCGGGCGCGGTAAAACCCCTCTTCTACTTTGAAACTGCGAGTGGAGACAGTGGTGCCATCAAGTAAAAAGGCTGGGTATTTATTGGGGGTAATGTAAATATGCTTTGTATCATATTCTTTGAAACGTTCCTGCCAGGCTGGTTTACCAACGCAAAAAACGCAATCAATCTTTGACTGTTGGCGGACTGCCGGTGCCGTGATAAAATCATTAGGCCGCTTAGCCCGCTCAGGGGCGATCACCACCCAATCGCCAGTGATAATATTTTGTCTAAGTTGTGGCACTTTTACTCCTTAAATACTAATTTCTAATATCTAAACTCTAAACAATATCTAAATCCTAATGTTCAAATGTTCTAAACGAGTTTTGGATTTGTGATTTAGAATTTTGAATTTGTTTAGGATTTGCTTCGCGAATTGGCTTTGCCAATTTATGTATTTCGGATTTAGGATTTATTATTTTATTCCTTCTTCAATATATTTATGATAATGAGCAATAGCGACAGCCAAAGCGTCAGCCGCATCATCAAAACCATTTTTCTTGCCCAAACCTAAATCTCGGCCTGGCTTTAATGCTGCTGATACTTCCTTGACCACTTCTTTTTTATCACTTCTGCCATATCCTGTCACAGCCATCTTAACTTGTAAAGGGGTATATTCAAAGGTTTGCAGGGCCAAACTCTTTTTGGCGCAAGCCAAGAGTATCACCCCCCGTACCTCGGCAATCTTGGTGGCAGTTTTGAGATTCTTGAAAATGAAAAGCAACTCAACAGCCACCTGATCCGGTTGGTATCTTTCAATTATACTCATTATATCATTGAAAACTCGGTTTAACCGCTCAGCATCGGTTTTCAGTTTATCAGTTTCAATGCAGCCATGGGTAACCCAGGACATACTACCGTCTTTTTTGGATATATCAATTACTCCATAACCGCAACGAGCTGTCCCTGGATCTATACCTAAAATACGCATACAACCTCTTTAAATTCTAATTTCTAATATCTAATTTCTAAACAATATCTAAATCCCAATGCTCAAATGTTCTAAATGGGTTTTGAATTTGGAGTTTAGAATTTTGAATTTGTTTAGGATTTCGTGCTTCGGATTTAGGATTTTAAAAATTACAACTCCCCGTTGGTAAAAACTTCATCCACTTCTGCTTGGTCTTCTAATGCTTCCAAAAGATTAATAACCTTTTCTTTTGCCGCTTCATCCGGCAAATTAACATTGGCTTTTGGTATATATTCTAATTTGGCCTCCAGGATTTTGCCGCCCGCTTCCTCAACTGCTTTTTTGACTTTAAATAAATCAATCGGTTTGGTCTGAATCTCTACTACATCTTCCATATCTTTAATATCCAATGCACCATTATCTATGGCCAAAAGTTCCAATTGGTCTGATTTTTCTGGCGTCAAATCCTTTTTCTCAACCCTTACCACTCCCAATAAATCAAAAAGATGGGAAACAGCGCCAGAACTTGCCAGCCGGCCATTGCCTTTGGTAAAAATATTACGGATATCGGAAAGAGTTCTGTTTTTATTGTCAGTATAGGCCTTAACAATCACTGCCACCCCCTCTGGCCCAAAACCTTCTAAAATCAGCTCTTCAATTGCTTGACCTTGGGCGCCTTTTCCTCTGGCAATTGCTGCCTCAATTTTATCTTTGGGCATATTGGCCGATTTGGCCCGTTCCACAGTAATATCTAAACCCTGACCAGTTCTCACTGCCGCAGTGATAGCATTAGAAAGTTTAGAAAAAAGATTAGAGCGTTTTAAATCAGCCACTCCCTTTTGGCGTTTGATCTGTGACCACTTACTGTGACCACTCATATTTTTACCTCATTAATTGATTTGCTTGCCCCGCATACGACACTCATGTGTGATTGAATGTAATTCAATAAACAGGAAGGAGTTATGCGGGGGAATGACCTGACACTTTTGCTCCGCAAAAGAACTTAAAACTAACAATTCAAAAGTAAAAATAATTCGACCACTATTTCTTCTCCTTCAATTTTATCCTTAACCTGCAACAATTACAATGCTTCAAGGCCCTAAAGATATAAAAAAATATTTACTTTTAGAAGAAAAACTGCAAGAAATTGGCAGAATGCTCAGTGATTGGAGTAGATCAACAAAAGCACCTTTTAATGAGGTGCTTTTGTCTAGTTTAGAGACTCCCTGGACGGAGCCCGCCACATCAGCATGGGCATTCTCGGGATTCCAGTTCTGGTTGACGTTGACGCCATTGTCGTTGCAGTTGACATTGAGCGGGTAGCCGCCGTAAAAGGTGTTTATCTTCGCCCTTTTCACTGGAGATTTATTCCCAATGGATGAGAAAATCTCTCCTGTGGTTCCCGTCCGTCGCGGGTATTGTTTTCCGGGGCTTTTCAGCTCCCCTAAAGACAAACACGGAGTTTCTAAACAATTCTTTCGCACTCTCCCGATATCCGTAGATAATCGAGATTCTGGCTACTCGAATTTTAGAGATTTCGGCGACTGCGATCCATAAACCGCAATACACTGCCTACTCTCAATATTATTTTAATAAATTTAGTTATAAAAATCCAATTTTCAAAGTTTCCAAAATACAAAAAGGGGCAAACCCCACCCGAAGGTGGGATTTGCCCCCAGACCAAGGGACCAAAAGGTCCCATGGTCCATTACCCAAGTTCCGATGGCACTCCCTGGACG
>CAYYXM010000044.1:0-6332 GCA_964475725.1 uncultured Candidatus Saccharibacteria bacterium
TTGCCGGTTTTATTTTATCTATTGGCATGGCAGTTGATGCCAATATTCTAATTTTTGAGCGGACTAAAGAAGAATTGCGTTTAGGTAAAACAGGTGGGCTGGCCATTGACGAAGGTTTTAAGCGAGCCTGGACGTCAATACGAGATTCTAATATTTCTAGTTTAATTACCTGTCTTATTCTATATTTTTGCACCACGGGATTAGTGCGAGGATTTGCTATAACACTAGCCATTGGTATTGTAGTATCAATGTTTACAGCCATTTCTGTGACAAAAACTTTTTTAACTTTAACGACAATGTTTAAAGGCAAGAACGAATGAACATTTTGGGCAAAAGAAAAATCTGGTATTTAATTTCAGGAATTTTTCTAATTGCAAGTATTGCAAGTTTATCAGTTTGGCGTTTAAAACCAGGAATTGATTTTGCTGGCGGAACTTTATGGGAACTGGAATTTAAAAATGCAACTAATAAAAATGCAATTGTTGATGTCCTAAAAGAACAGGGGATTAGTCCAATAGTTTCTTCAACTGGTGCTAATTCTTATTTAATAAAAATGCAGACAATTGACCAAGCGCAAAAAGAAAAAATTTTACAAGGGTTAAGCACCAAAGTAGGGGAGAGCGCTGAAAAATCATACCAGACTGTCGGGCCAACTGTCTCCAAAGATTTGCGCAAAAAAGCCATCATCGCTGTAATTTTAGCTTCAATTGCTATAATTTTTTACATTGCCTGGGCATTTCGAGGTGTCCCCCGTCCCGCTTCTTCTTGGCGATTTGGCATCTGCGCCATTCTGGCTTTAACCCATGACCTTATTATTGCCTTAGGCCTTTATTCCATTTTGGGCCATTTTATAGGAGTTGAAGTTGATTCCCTAATTATTGTTGCCCTTTTAACTATTATGGGTTTTTCCGTTCATGATACGATTGTTGTCTTTGATCGAATTCGGGAAAATTTAAAAAAGAATCCTTCATATAGCTTTGAACAAAATTGTAATAATGCTATTGTCCAAACTATGGCCCGATCTTTAAATACATCGCTGACAGTAATCTTGGTTTTGCTGACATTATTTTTGCTTGGCGGTGCGTCAATTAAATATTTTGTTTTAGGACTTTTGGTTGGTATCACTGCTGGCACATATTCATCAATTTTTGTTGCCTCGCCTTTATTAGTCACGTGGCAAAATTTTTCTATTAGAAAAAAAGGCAAGTTAACGTCTTAAGAGACCCGCCGAGGTCCAATGGCCCCTTGTAGGCCCAAATTTGGGCAGAGTTTGAACCATATATAATATTAATGCTTAATAACTAATGATTTAATGAATAATGAATATCAAAATGACTTAATGTTTAAAATTCTGACATTAAAACATTGGAAATTGGACATTGATTGAAAATTGAAAATTATATAAAGGAGGTATTATGTGGTTTGCAATTATAGGATTAATTTTCGGCATAATTTTTGGCATTTTAGCGCCAATTTCTTTGCCGATCGAATGGGCAAGATATAGCGCTGTTGGCATTGTTGCTGTCATTGATTCTTTACTTGGCGCGGCACGAGCTGATGTTGGTAAAAAATATAATACAACTATTTTTGTCTCTGGCCTTGTCACAAATATGTTTTTAGCCGCTGTTATTACTTATATTGGTGATCGCTTAGGCATTGATTTATATCTAGCTGTCATCGTGGCATTTACCATAAGAATCATTCAAAATATTGGTGTAATTAGACGCGGATTATTGACTAAATTTACCCAAAAAAGTTCAATGAACCACCTGGTCAGTAAGAAATAGTACTCACTTGGTGCATACCTAGACCTGGCCTTGCTGAAATCAAAATGGCCTCTCCCCTGGTTAAAATGTCGTACATCCTACATTAACCGACCTCGTACATACCAGAAAGAACAATTAATAGGAAATTGAATTAATTCCATCTATAATCTGGCCCTGCCGATTTGTATTTCCGCATTTGAGCTCTAATTTCTTCTAACCGTTTCAAAACTTTAGAGGGCCATTGGTGGGTTGTAAAACCAAAGGTACCCTTTTGAATATTAACAGTGCTTTTTCTATGTTTGTATATTAAGTTAACTGCTTCACACCACAATTGTAAATCATATTGCTTTTTACCATATAGTTTATACTTTTTAAAAAATGGAATAATTTTTTTAAATAAGTTATTTGTATTTTGTTCATTAAATCGAACAGCATTATTTTTTATTATATAAACTTTTCCACAGCCCAATGTTTGTTAAATTTTATGTAGTAATTCTAAATCATCTCGTCTTAAAGTCATCGCAAATTGTGCTTTCCAATAGAAGTATTCCTTTATATTCTTTCTTTTAAAATGTCGATCTCTCCTTAAAGTAAGGGCAAAACACCCCTCACCTTCCACTCATCCCGCAATAAAATCACCGGGTAATTTTTGAATGCTCATTTTATTCTATCTTGGTAATCTTGCCCTCGTCTAACATTTGGATGTTATTATCTTGTGGTGGTTGAGGACTTTTTGGAGGTACTTCTTCTTTGGTAGTAGTTTCACTTTTTGAGGATTCTTCTTTTTGCAAAGCTGGCTGATTTTCACTACTTGCCTCGCTATACCATGTTTGGCCATGACTATCATATTTCTCCCAAACCCTCTCCCCTATCTTGGCTACCTGTGGGACGGCTGGTTTTTTAAAAACTGCCTCCCCATCCACGACATTATTCAAAGGTGTATTAATTGTTGGTCCAATATACTCAGAACTTTCTTGTATCATCCTTTCTACTTCTTCTCGTTTGCGCCCATATCTTTCTCTCGATAATTTAGTAACTTTTTCTACATTTTCTGTCGTGCCAATAGCTGGTGGCAAAGTAATAGCAGAAAATGCAGGACATGTAACGCCCTCAATTGCCATCTTTATATAGACATGATAATTATCAAGATTGACTAAATCATTGGCAACAAAAACTGGCTCAAATTCTTTTTGCAAAAAGTCAGAATCAGCCGAACCCACCCGGAAGGAAATAATTGTACCAACATTACCAAAAACAGCATCAGAAACCAATTCTGGCATTTGAGCGATATATTGATTAGTCATAATAATTGAAAGTCGATATTTTCTTGCCTCTGATAAAATTGTGGCAAAAGAATCTGTCGCAAAATTTTGAAACTCATCAACATACAAATAGAAATCGCGCCGCTGCTCTTCCGGTATTGTTGCTCGACTCATGGCAGCCAGTTGTATCTTGGTAATTATCATTGAACCTAAAAGGGCGGAATTGTCCTCCCCTATTTTGCCAATAGATAAATCGAGCAAAATGATTTTGCCTGTATTCATCGCCTCTTCTAAATTAATTGTTGATTTTGGCTGACCAACAATATTGCGAATAAGAGAGGATGATAAAAATTGACCCACTTTGTTTTGGATTGGTGCAATTGCCTCGGTTCTAAATTTTTGATCATAGGCCTCATATTCATGAACAAAGAAATCACGAATAACTGGATCTTTAATCTGCTCAACAACTTTTCGCCGATATGTTTTATCGACTAAAATCCGCATAATGCCGAGCATGGTAGCATTGGGGTAATCAAGTAAAGCCAAAATAGTATTGCGTAAAATATATTCCAGTCTTGGCCCCCAAGATTCGCCAAAGATTTTTTTGAAAATCCCTACAACACCGGAGGCAATGATATTTTTCATTTCCGGATCAACTGCTTCCAGTGGGTTAAAGGCAACCGGATATTCTCGATCGGCAGGAGAGAAAACTATTACGTCGTTAATGCGCTCGTTGGGAATAAAATTTAAAATTCTTTTAATTAAATCACCATGAGGATCAACAACTGCCACTCCCCTGCCCTCACGGATATCATCAATAATCATATTTTCCAACATAGTAGTTTTTCCAGTGCCAGTTTTTCCAATAGCATATATATGCAAGCGCCGATCACTAGTTTTAATGCCAAATTTATGGATGATGTGGCGGAAATTTGTTTTGGCAAAAACCGTTAAATCTAAGGATTCAACATTTTCCTCAATTGGTAAATTAGAGGGTGGCTCACCCTTTTTTGAACCTGCCCAAACAATTGATGGCGTTTCAACTGAAATATTAGGCAGATGGAAAATAGAGGCAACTTCTTCAATATTTAACATATAACCAGCTCTTTGGGGAAAATAGCGTGAGGCATACAATGCTAAAATACTTGGCTCTAAAACTATTGGGGTTGCGGCAAAACCATTCATCGTCAAAAGATTATATTGCTTGAAAGCACCAACAACTCCTGCCACTTTACTTTGAGCAATAACGCTATCTGGTGCTATGGCAACAATTCTAATCAGTACTCGAAAGCCAAGTTTAGAAATTTTTTGCTCAACTGATTGTGGTGGTTTTTCTTTCCCCTCTTCTTCTTTATACTCTTTTTTCTTTTCTTCTTTTTTCTTTTCTTCTTTTGGTTTAACATTATGACCAAAAGCTTCAGCAAGCAGTTCGCCAAAGAAACTTAATCCACCGGAAAGAATTGTCTTGCCAAATCCCCCGCCTCCTTTGCCAGTCAAAGAGGCAACTTTTTTTTGCCATTCATCAGAAACTGGCTCAGCTAAAACTTGAATAAAAACCTTCTCATCAATATCAACTTTTGACAAAACGCCAGTGATGCCAGCTAAAGGATCAACTTCAAAATTGGGGAAAGTTTTGATGGGATTAATATCTGGCCGAGTTAAAACCAACTCACAACCTGCAACTTGTAAATTTTTGCTCCTTAGTTCTAACAACGCATCCTTGGCATAATCTTCCACTTCTTCAATTTCCACTATTGGATATTGGGCATAAATTTGTCCCTCAACATAATCTTTAATATTCCGAGGAACAAAAACATAAAATTGTAAATATTTATCACGGCTGGCCAGTTCAAATGATAAATAATCCTGAAAAGGAATACCCAGTTTATAAATGCCATGCATAGCGGCAAACATCTGTTCGGCTGCCAGCGGTGTTTTTTCATTATTTTTAGGTACTAACAGCCGCAGAAGTACAAAATCTAAGTTCTGATACCAGTCCAACCATTTTTTATTTTTATAAATTCGAATAAATAAAATTATCGCCCAAATCGGACCGATAATGACAATGCCCAAAAGCAAATATTTAATTATAGCAAGAAATAAATCCATTAACTCTTCCTAATGACGTTATCTATTGCCCCAAAGCAGGCCTGACCTTTTTTGGGAATAATAATTGTTACTTTATCGCCTGGCTGGCATTTATAATAGGAAACCGCTGCCGATAAAACCTGATATAATTTGCCCTTGGCTCTCACTTTATAACCATGAATATCTTCTATAAGTTGGCCAACTGCCTTTTTTCGCTCAACTGGACCAATTTGTTTAAAGACAAAGGTGCCATCTTTTTCAATTTTCAGCTTTAAAATATCACCAACGACTAATTTTGATTTTGAGGCATAGTTTTCCAAAACCGGATATTTTTTATTATCTTGACAGACAATTGATTGGCCATCAAAAATACCTTCAATTATTCTACTACTTTTGTTAATTAAATCAAGTGTTTTTCGCTGCAACTGACTTTCCTGCAAAATTTCTCGCGCCTGGTTAAGACAATCCTCTGCTTTATCTAAAAGAATTCGTATTCTCTCATTTTTATCAATAGCCACTTGTCCCTTCTCTTGCCACTCCCCCGCTGCTTGTAACAACTGTTTCATTTAATTTTACTCTCTTTCCTACCTCTTTTTCAACCTCCAAGCGCTCTTTAGCGTATTGGCTGCGGCTATTTTGTATAATTTGACTGCGAATTTGGGCATTAATTGGCGTTTCGTCTTTTATTGTTTGAATGGCAAAGGGCTGGGTTGGAGTATTGTCAATCAAAATTTTGATATAGGCATTGAATTTTTCAATATTGATTAAATCATTTTTATCAAAAACTGGTGCAAATTGATTTTCCAAAAACTCGGCGTCATTAATACCAATACGAAATATTACTATACTGCCAACATTGCCTAGAATTGCTTTGGCAATAATTTCCGACAATTGGGCAATATATTGATTAGCAACAACTAAATTAAGCCGGTATTTTCGTGCTTCTGACAAAATGGAACCAAAAGTATCAGTCGCCAGATTTTGAAACTCATCAACATATAAATAAAAATCTTGGCGTTGTTCCTCGGGAATTTTTTGCCGAGCCATGGCAGCTGAGTAAATTTTGGCAACTAAAATCATACCAAGCAGATTGGCATTGACCTCGCCTAATTTTCCTTTTGATAAATTAAATAAAATTATTTTTCCTTGATCCATGGCCTGCTCAATATCAATTGATGACTTTCCTTGCCCCATAATATTTCTCATCATTGTATTG
>CAYYXM010000045.1:0-6268 GCA_964475725.1 uncultured Candidatus Saccharibacteria bacterium
ACTTTTTCCACCAATTTACTGGGAGACAGTATTTTTTTATAACTTTCTCAATTTTTCATCAGCCCCAAAAAGGCATCAATTTTCTCATTGGTTTTGCCAGCGCGCAGAAGTTTGATTGACACTTCACCTATTCCCCGGCTTGGCACATTGATAATCCGCTCTAAAGAAACAGAATCCAGCGGATTTTCCAAAACTTTCAAATATGCTAGGATATCTTTGATTTCCTTCCGCTCCCAGAACCGCAAAGCACCAATCACCCGGTAAGGAATATTCATTTGGATAAAGGCCTCCTCATATATCCGCGATTGGGTATTGGTCCGATAAAAAATGGCAAAATCATTCCAGGGTAGTTTTGTATGTCGCATGGCTAAAATTTCCTGACCAACAAATTCTGCTTCATCTATCTCGTTAGTTGCCTCGTAAACCGTGGCTGGAATGCCTTGGGGATTTTGCGTCCAAAGATTTTTTTGGCTGCGCAATTGATTTTTCTCAATCAGTTTTTGGGCGCCTTGTAAAATTAAGCCAGTTGAACGGTAGTTCTGCTCCATTTTGATAACTTTTGCCTTGGGAAAATCTTTTTCAAAATTTAAAATATTTTGGAAATTGGCTCCCCGCCAGCCATAAATGGCCTGAAAATCATCACCAACCACACAGATATTTTGGTGGCCCCTGGCAATCAATTTGACCAACATATATTGGGCGTGATTGGTATCCTGGTATTCATCAATCAAAATATAGCGGAAAAGCAACTGGTATTTAGATAAAATCCTGGGAAATTTTTGGAAAAGCTCTACGGTTTTGAAAATTAAATCATCAAAATCCAGGGCTTGGGCGCTCTTTAGTACATTTTCATATTCTTTATAGACATCAGTGACGATACGCTGAAAATGATCACCAGCGTAGGAGGCATATTGGCGAGGGGTTAATAGTTCGGACTTGGCGCCCGAGATAAAATGATGGATAGCACCAGGATTATATTGTTTTATTGATAAGCTCATAGCTTCCATTGCCTTTTTGACGGCTTTTCGGGAATCATCATCATCGTAAATTATAAAATTGTGCTTGTAGCCCAATTGGTGGATTTCTCGCCGCAAGATCCTTACACAAACACTGTGAAATGTTCCCAGCCAAGGCAGATGGATGCGGCTGCCTAGCAGCTTTTCTACCCGTTTTTTCATTTCCTCGGCGGCTTTGTTGGTAAAAGTTACTGCCAAAATATTATGTGGCGAGACTTTTTTTTCTAATACCAAATAAGCCAAGCGGTGAGTTAGGGCCCGCGTTTTCCCACTGCCGGCGCCGGCTAAAATCAAAACCGGCCCTTTTGTCGTTAGAACTGCTTCTTTTTGAGCAGGATTGAGGTTTTTAAGAATATCTTTTTGCATGGACAATCAAAATCATAACAAAAAATCGCTCTTAATACCAAAAAGACCCGGCCGGGTCTTTTTGGACCTATATCAAATGTATTCCACTAATAAAGTATCCTCTTTCGGTCGCCGCAGGCGACCTTCGGCGGATTTTGCTCCGCCGAAGGAGGAGAAGATACCGCCCCGATAAGTCCGTGGGCGGAGCTTCATTTCCTCCTGGTCGTTGTGGTGGTTGTAGTCAATATACTTGAAGCAGTTGTTGAGCCGCTTGTTGTGGTTGAAGTAACTTTACTTGACGTAGTGGAGGTTGGAACTGTAGAGGGAGCTTTAATAGTAATTATCTTTTTAATCTCATCATAAACCATCTTAAAAGCATTGGTCCCAGTTGAAGCAACACTTAAGGTATATTCTGCCTGGAGTGGAGATACTTGGGAAGGAAAAACATTGTCTCCTATCATTATCCAGGAATCAAAGAAATTATTTGGGTTGTAGTTGCCAAGGGGCAAACGGAAAGTAAAATTTGAAGTGGTTGGACTTACCTTAATATCTAATTTATCCGGATTATAACAAAAACTTTGTGAGGAAAAGTCCTTTACCACCCTAAATCCTCCTCCCTCATTTGATTGCATTGTTGAGGTAGCAAATGTTCCATTGACCGGGGCATTCAAACCATTGATTTTTACTGTTTCTACTGGCATAGTCAGTTGCATATTTTGCCACGGCATATGGCGATGTAATTTCTTGCCTCTTAATATATAGGGATCTGAATTATTATTGACTATTAATCCGGCTTGAACATCATATTCAACATCGCTTCGGCAAGAAATATTAGTAATAGAAGCCTCCCAGGCATTAGTTGTAAATTGCATCGGGACCCATTGGTAAGCTGGATCAGGATCATCAACTTTGCCTATATAACTAACACAAATTTTTGGCGCTGGTGTGTTAGTTGGAAACGTAATATTAGATGGCGCTTCTACTTTAACAGTAAGTGTACATGGTGCATCTATTCCTAAACCTATTGCTTGAGACCTAATTTTATTTTGATAGAACCAAATCCCTACCCCGGCAATAGCTAATATTAAAATAGCGATAATTATTATTAAAATAGTTCTTTTTGACATTGTCGCCTCCCTTCTTAAGTCCATAATAACACATATTTTACAAAAAAAGGGGGCGAAGTGTTGTAGCTGGAATATATATATTAAAATTCTTCAGCCCACTTGCCCCCGGAAACCACTTCTCCCCTTCCGAGGGCAAAAAACGCCACCAGAAAGGAAGACTGGTAAACAAGAAAAGGTACAAAGCTTTATACCCCCCCTGGGAATGGGAACTTCTCCGGTGGCATTCGGAGCTTCCTCAATGAAACGAAACTAGGGTTCTGTTTGGCCAGTGGGCAAAACCAGATCCTTAATTTTATATTACATCACTTTTTTACAATTGTCAAGAGTCGTTCGTACACCAACGATTTGATATAAATAAATATGGAGAAATTAAACCATAAATGGTTATTGTACGAACGTGTCAAGAGCAAGTTATCCACAGGCCATCTACGATGGCCACTGCGCTAGTATTAATCACTTCGTTAGTATTAAAGTAATAACCACTGCGTTAGTAATAAAGCATTAAACGCTCGCCCTCGCCCTGCTTGGGCTCACTAGTAATAGAGTACTCTATTACTAGCCCCTTCGGGGCGATTACTACTCTATTACTATCCTCCTGGCGGTGGTGATGCCTCTCTCTTTTTTTCAATCTCATTAAATTTCATTTGCTCTGGAACAAAATAGAGTTCTATTTGTCCTGTCGGGCCATTGCGATGTTTTTTGATAAAAATATCAGCGATATTTTTGCGTTCAGTATCTGAGTCATAATATTCTTCACGATAAATAAAGGCAACCACATCAGCATCTTGTTCAATTGAGCCAGATTCACGCAGATCTGCCAGCTGGGGAATTTGGGGATGGCGGGCTTCTACTGCCCGGGAAAGTTGGGAAACGGCAATAACCGGCACACTAATTTCACGGGCAAGTGCTTTCAAATTGCGCGATATTTCTGAAACCTCCTGTACTCGGCTTTCTGTATTTCTTCGGCTGCTCTCTAGCAGTTGGAGATAATCAACGATTACCAACCCTAAACCATGCTCAACTTGTAAGCGCCGTGCTTTAGCCCGAATTTCAGAAACTGTCAAAATTGGTGAATCATCAATAAATAAAGGCGCTTCTGACAAAACACCCATGGCATAACCGATTTTGGGAAAATCCTCATCAGTTAAATTGCCGGTTCTAAGTTTCCAAGAATCCAAAGCACCAAGATTGCAAAGCAGCCGATCAACTACTTGTTCTTTACTCATTTCCAGCGAAAAGACGCCGACTGGTGTCTTGTTTTTAACTGTGGCATTACAGGCAATAGATAGGGCAAGAGAGGTTTTGCCCATTGAAGGCCGGGCAGCTAAAACAATTAAATCCGATGGTTGCAAACCAGCTAAAATATTGTCAAGACTTTTAAAGCCAGTTGGTACGCCTCGCAACATCCCCTTGTGTTTGTGGAGTTCGTCAATGCGCTCAAAAGTCTGGGATAAAATATCCTTAACGGGGACAAAGGCCTCTTTGAGATATTTTTGGGAAACGGAAAAGAGCGATTTTTCCGCTTCATCAAGAAGTTGGGGCGGCTCCAATTTCTCCTCAAAAGCAAGCTCGGTAATTTTGCCACCGACAGAAATGAGCCGGCGCAAGAGTGCCTTTTGGGCAATAATCTCCCCGTAATCACGAATATGGGCAGAAGTGACAACAGAATTAACAAGAGAGGTTAAATATGATGCTCCGCCAATTTGTTTTAATTGTTTTTGCCTCTCCAAGGCCTCTGTAACTGTTAGAACATCAATTGGTTGGCGTTTTTCAAATAAAGCCAGCATAGCTGAAAAAATAGTGGCGTGATCTTCTTTATAAAAATCAGTCGGAACAATAACATCTACCACCTTAATCATGGCATCTTTATCTAAAAGAAGTGAACCTAAAACTGCCTGCTCAGCATCTAAATTTTGTGGTGGAATTTTTTCAAGATTGGCCACATTCCCCTCCTTGCTCCTTTCCCCCCTATCCAAAAGAACCTGCCTCCGGCAGAACCTTGGTTGTCCTGCCGGCCAATAAGGGGCTTCTCTCCGAGCCGTAGGCTCTACGAGCCGGCGGCCCCGCCCCTCTGGTCTCCTCTTGCCTCGCTTCGCTCGGGAATTAGGTAGGTCACCCTCAGGCGGGGGAAAGCTCGCATTATATAACTATTTATATACTTCAATATTGTAATAATATATGCAACTATTAAATTTTTAACCTGATTTTAGAGAACTTGTGAATAAAGAGAGGAAATCTTGGGGAAAAATTGCTCAAAAGAGAAATCGGAATTTTCTTCTTTAAAAAATTGTGTCAATTTGATCCTGTAAATTTTCACCATCAATAATGACTGCTTCCTCTATTCTTATCTGTGGTAAATTATCATCAACCACGCAGGAAAGAATGCAATTTTGACCAAGAATTTGAGCAATTATATCTTCTATCAATCTTTTATTTTTTGTCTGCATTATTTGCTCGGCATATAATTTAAACTTTACTTTAAGAGCTAATTTTCCTTCCTCTTGAATTGTTGGCTGGGCCTGCTGCAGGATCATCCAGAGAGAATGATTTTGAGGCTTGATTTTTTCAATAACTTTTGGCCAATATTTCATTTCTGGCAGACTTTCTTTGATGGGCGTCGGATTTTCTTTAATCACTGCTTCTTCTTTTTCTTGGGAAAGAACAGCCTGGTTTTGAGTCTGCTCTAAAACGAAAATCTCCAAAGGCAATGTTGGGAGTGCCCAAAGACCAATCTGGCGGGAAATCTCCATAAACTGCCCAATCCATAAAATTGCTTGGGAGGTTGTCAGCATCTGGGATAATTTTGATATTCGCTCTTTTTCTTCAACCTCAGCATTGGCTCCAAAAAGCAAGACATCCCGCAATACCTTAACCAACATCTCACAAAAGCGGGAAAAATTTACCCCCTGTTGGTAAAGGTCAGTTAGAATTTTAAGAGCTTTTTCCTTTTCACCCTTACAAATATGTTCCAAAAACTGAAAAATGCTCTCTGTTTGTGCTAAACCCAAAACATCTCTGATAGTTTTGAGGGTAATTTGACTATAGGCAAAGGATTGGAGCTGATCCAATAGTGAAAGAGCATCGCGAAAAGAGCCTTCAGAAAGTGTTGCCAAAAACTCAACGGCGTCTTTATCAATCTTAATCTTTTCAGATCGGGCAACTTGAGAGATTAATGATACTAAATCTTGCCTTTGGGCTAAATGAAAATCAAACCGTTGGGAGCGAGATAAAATTGTTACTGGCACTTTCTGGGGCTCAGTTGTTGCCATAATAAAAATAACATGCAAAGGTGGTTCCTCTAATGTTTTCAAAAGGGCATTAAAAGCGCCCTTTGATAGCATATGAACTTCATCTATGATATAAACCTTAAACCGACTTTTAGTTGGGGCAAAGCCAATCGTATCAATCAGTTGTCTAACATTATCAACACCTGTGTGGGAAGCAGCATCAATCTCAACTACATCCAAATTTCTGCCTTGGGCAATCTCTTTACAGTTTAGACATTTATCATCTGGTTCACCAAAGGTTTTGCGCTTGGCATAAACTTCACAATTAACCGCTTTGGCCAAAAGCCGAGCAGTTGTTGTTTTACCAGAACCTTTTGGTCCAGCAAAAAGATAGGCATGGGAAATTTTGCCACTTTTTAGCGAAGAAAGGAGCGTCCTTTTGATATGCTCCTGTCCGATTAAATTAGAAAATTTTTGGGGTCGCCATTTTCTATATAGGGCCATATTCCCTCGCTGCCACTCGGTCAAATTAAAAAGTTAAAAGTCAAAATGT
>CAYYXM010000046.1:0-5994 GCA_964475725.1 uncultured Candidatus Saccharibacteria bacterium
TAATAAGAACCTGTCGCTTCGCTCCAGAACCTTGTTATTCACTTTGTTCATAATAGATTTCGCTTTGGCAGGCGGGCGTTTTGCGGGAAGGAGTTGTACTGGGGTCAAGGTCCAAGCGGGTGGAAACACCGCTTGGACCACGAACAACACGAATTGTTTACGAATTTCACGAATATTATTGTTGTGTTCCAAAATAGGCCTGGAAAATCTGCCGGGCAACTGGTGCGGCCGAGGCATAGCCCTCGCCGCCTTCCTCAATTAAAACAATCACTGCTATTTGGGATCCGCCAGCTGGCGGATCATACGGCGCATAACCAGCAAACCAGGCATGAGTTTTGCCTTCTTTGCCAAATTGGGCAGTACCAGTTTTCCCTGCCACTTTCACTGGTAAATCTGATAAACTTGTACCTGAACCGCTAGTAATGGTTTGGCGCATTCCTTCTTGGACAATTTCTAAATTCTCCTTACTTATAAAATTTGATCTAATGATATCTTTGTCCAAAAATCTCAATTCCTCCCCTTTTACATTAGTAATTTTACTCAAAAGATGCGGCCGATAGAGTGTCCCACCATTAGCTATTGTGGCAATGGAATTAAGCAATTGTAAGGGTGTGACCAAAACATCACCTTGACCAATGGCTAAATGATAGGTATCGCCGATATACCAACTTTCGCCTTTAGCTGCTTTTTTCCAAGCAGGATCGGGCAACAAACCTTTTTCCTCGCCCGGTAAATCTACACCAGTAGTATTACCCCAACCAAAAAGATGAAGATATTTTTTAATCCGCTCTACCCCCAGTCCTTTAATGTTGCCAAAACCACCACCGACTGTGTAGAAAAAGACATTGCAGCTTTCAGCAATGGCTTTTTTGACATCAACTATGCCATGGGCCTTCCAGTCAGGAAATGACCACTGCCCAATTTGAATATTGCCTTCTTTATCGTTAATGGTAGTAGTAGGGGAAATCACTTTTTCTTGTAGAGCAGCTGAAGCAATCATTGGTTTAATACTCGAGCCAGAAGGGTATTGACCGGAAATTGCCCGGTTAAATAAAGGACGATTAAGATCTTGAATTAATTTTTGAAAATCCTGGGGCCCACGACTTATTGAAAAAAGATTATCATCATAAGAAGGTAAAGAAACCATGGCTAAAATCGCACCATTTTGAGGATTTATAACAATAGCTACGCCCTTGGATAGATTCTGGGCATTAAGTTGATTAGAAAGAGCATCAGAAACTTGTTTTTGTAAATTATAATCTAATGTCAAATATAGATTGTTGCCTTGTTCTGGTTGAACGGATGAAAGAATCCTTTGGGTCTGCCCTGCTGCATTAACCTCAACTTGCTCCTGACCGTTTTGTCCGCGCAAAAACTGCTCATAAAATTTTTCCAATCCTACCTTGCCAATTTCACTTTGTATTGTATAATCGGATAATTTTTGCAGTTCATCTTGATTAATCTTGCCCACATAGCCCAAAAGATGGCCCATGGCAGCATCAGATTTATAAATACGAGTTGGCCGCAAATTTAAGACAACACCCGGCGTGCCATATAATTTCATTTTCCAATAGAGGGCTGTCTCGCCTGAAATTTTATCAGCTAAAATGATGCTTTCCGTTTTATTTTTTTCTGCCTCAATTTTTTCGGCTGCTTTGGGGTCAATACCAGTTAAATCTATTACTTTTTTATAAATTTCTTGCCGTTTTTCTTGCTCTTTGGGTAAATCAGCTGGGTATATCTCCAGCGAAAAAGCAGACTGATTTTCAACAAGAGGAGTATTGTTTTTATCGTATATTAAACCGCGAGGAGCAGGAATCTGTCTTATCCGTAGCCGATTACCTTCAGCCAAAAGACGATTTTTGCTGCCTTGGATAATTTGCAGATTGAAAGTTTGGGCGATTAAAAGCAAAAAAATAATTGTTGCCAAGATGTAAAAAACTACTGGCTTGGCAGTTTTTTGATCTAAAATCTGCTCCTGTAGAGGTGTCAATTGATGCTCATATTCCTCAAAATCAGTTTTGACTTTGCCTAAATTTTGGAATCGCTCAAAGATAGACATCGGGTAAATTCCTAATTTCTAAACGCTTACTTCGAATAATGTGAGAAATCAAGGTTCTGTCGCCAAAGGCGACAGGTTCTTCAATTCTAAACAATCTTTAATTTTCGAAATTCAAATGTTTAAAACATTAGGATTTTGAATTTGTTTAGAATTTCGGATTTAGGATTTAGAATTTTAAATATTATTATACTTCTATTTTTTCCTCTAGGGTGATAAAACGTTTGTAAACAAGATAAAAAATCGGAGCAAGAATAAGAAGATATAAAGGACCAATAATAAACTGCCATGAGTAAGCATTAGCAAAAATCATCAAAAGTAAATAAAATATCACTCCGGTGCAAAAGTAAAAAAGCATCGCCCAAATAAAGGGGATGACGGCTAAATATTTTTCTAAAAGAAGTTGGGTTAAAAGTAAAATGGCAATAATGGCAATAGTTTGGCCACCAAAGCGCAAATCTGGCGAAAACCAATCTAAAAGTAAAAAGCCAAGACAACCATATAAAAAGGCTTCATTGCGCCGGGATACTAAAAGAAATGATAAAACTACTGCCAAAAAGAAAGGTGGCCCGTAGCCAAAAACTGCAAAATGAGGCAAAAATGCCAATTGAATAATAACTAAAACTAAAATTATAAACAGATTTAAAAAAATCATTAATGTATTTTAACTGAAATAAATTTTAAATCAAAAAGATGTAGAAAAATCATTAGCGTATTTTAACTGAAATAAATTTTAAATCTGTGAAATTTAATGGGGAAGAAACCAAAACTTTTTGGAAAACTTCAGAAGGGGAAGAGAGAATTTTTTTGACCTGCCCTACTGGCAAACCAGCCGGCCATTCGGCGCCTAAGGAAGAAGTAGCAACTTCCTGACCAATCTCTATTTTAGAAGTTGTGGGTACATCTTCCAACTCTAATCCAGCCAAACTACCATGCAAAAGCCCCATTCCCCCACCCTTTAATGTTGCCGGCACCACGAGATCTGAGGAAGAAATAAGTATCACTTGACTAGCATCCAAAGTTGTTACAATGACTTTTCCGGCTAAATATCCTTGACTTAAAACTGCTTGATCTTTTTTGACGCCAGCCTTCTCTCCCTGATCTATCCAAACCATATGACGACCACCAGAAGCCGAATAAGATGTTACCTGTACGGGCAAAAAATCACCTTCTTTTTGACTTTGAATAAAACCTAATTGTTTTTTTAAAAGTTCGTTTTCTGCTTCTTTTTCTTTTAAACTTTGGATATTAGCTTGTAGACTGACAATCTTATCTTTAAGCCGATTATTTTCCGCTACCATCTGCCGAGCTAAAAATAGAGCTAAAAACCAATCAGAGACATTTTGTGCGCCAATATCTGCCCCGCGTTTGGGATAGAATAAAATTTTTTGAGAAAATCCTCTGGCATTGGTAACTGGTTCAAGTGGCGACAAAATAAAACCTAAAACTGCTAAAGAAAAAACAATTAAAACTAAACGATATGGCAATTTTTTCATTTTTGTTTATTTGATGAATTCTGTTGGCAAAAGAACTTCTCGCAACGCATCTATATCTTCCAAAACCACACCAGCTCCTCGCGCTACACAGGTCAGCGGATCATCAGCCAAATGAACCTTTGTCATTGTGGCAGAAGAAAGCAACCGATCCAATCCCTTAAGTAAACTACCACCTCCTGTGAGAACAATGCCTTTTTCCATTATATCAGCTACCAACTCTGGCGGCGTCTCTTCAATTGTCGTCTTGACTGCTTCAACAATTTGTTTTGTACTTTTATTAAGGGCTGTGCGTAAATCCTCGTCAGAAATCAAAACTTCTTTTGGCAAACCAGTGACTAAATCCCTCCCTCGCATTGGTACTTCAATTTTATCCTTTAGGGGCAGGGCTGAACCGGCAGCAATTTTGATCTCTTCGGCAGTCCGCTCACCAAGCAAAAGGTTAAACTGATCGCGGGCAAAATTGATAATATCTTGATCCATTTCATCACCGGCGATCCGAAGGGAGCGGGAGGCAACAATACCACCCAGTGATATGACTGCCACCTCGGTTGTCCCACCACCAATATCAACTACCATATTGCCAGTGGCTTCCTGGACAGGCAGGCGAGCACCAATGGCCGCTGCCAGCGGTTCTTCAATTAAATAAACCTCCCGGGCGCCAGCGTTGGTGGCGGCCTCTTCCACTGCCCGGCGCTCCACTTCGGTCACACCATAAGGAATGCCGATGACAACACGGGGCCGGGGCAAAAGTGAAAAGCGCGTCCGGTGGACTTTATCAATGAAATAACGCAGCATTTGCTCAGTAACTTCAAAATCAGAAATCACGCCATCAACAAGAGGACGAATGGCAATGATATGAGCCGGGGTTTTGCCAACCATTCGCCGGGCCTCTTCCCCAATGGCTAAAATTTGTTTAGTTTTTTGATTAATGGCGACAACTGAGGGTTCATTAATAATAATGCCCTTGCCTTTGACATAGACAAGAGTATTGGCCGTCCCCAAGTCAATGCCAATATCATGTGACAATAAACCAAAAATTCTATCAAACATATTGCAGATTTTAGCATGAGCTTGATTTCAGTCCCTGGCTCACTGCGGTTCGCCGGGGTGCTGAAATTTAGCGTAGGACAAAATGGGAAAAATGTAAAGCCTGTCCGCCGACTTGTCCGCCGAAGCTTCAGCGGAGGCGGAAGCCATGCTTGTCCACCTTAGCTTTAGCGGAGGTGGGGCGTAGGCGGGAGTTAAAAAAGGCGGCCTGCCGGCCAAAGCCGGCAAGGTCGCCAAGAATGTTCGCTATTTCCCCTCATTCTCCCTCGGGCTGAGATTGCTCTTTCAACCAATCGCCTAGGTGTTGGATGGCGTGAGCAGCAGTTGAGGTCCCTATTAAGTAATACGGTGCTTCACCTTCAGGTCCACAGATGAAAAAGGGACGGTTTGAGGTTTGCGGTCCATCAATTATATGGGAGCAGTAAACCTTGCAAACATTATAAGGCCGGCCTGGAACATCTGGCATTGGAACATATGGTTCTTCGGATCGAGCAACAATGATTGGCTTAAACTTTTCCAGTAACTCTGACCAATCTTCTTCACGAATCTGAAAAACCTTGCCTGACATAATCATTTCTATAAGTGTCTGACTCTGACCTCTCATCTTAGCTTGCAGAAATCCAGGAATCATCTTCCTTCCTCCCTTGTTGTGAGGTGCGATACCAAGGTTAATATAGTAAAGGGGAATGATGATGTCAAGAAAAAAGGGGTAGCCGTTTAGCTACCCCGAATCTACTGTGAAATCCCCCTATGTTCCTAACTGAAGAACGAACTGCTTGATGGCCTCAAGACCAAAATAGCGTTTCCCCGCCGGTGTTTCAAGAAATGGCATTTCAAACCATTCAGCTAAGAGAGGACCTTCCCGCACAATGGTTAATGCGATGCCGCCCTTCTCTATCAACTCGATGATCCTTCTTTTCATCACCACTACGGAAGAAAAGCCAATCTTTCTCCTGTTGTCCAATTACCCCTGCTAGATTCATCAGCATTGCCCCCTTT
The DNA here is from genome assembly GCA_964475725.1 of uncultured Candidatus Saccharibacteria bacterium. Classification (GTDB taxonomy): domain Bacteria; phylum Patescibacteriota; class UBA1384; order CAYYXM01; family CAYYXM01; genus CAYYXM01. Next base: position 5,602 of record CAYYXM010000046.1, read on the forward strand.
GGGAAGACTATCCCCACAATAAACTATAAATTTTCATCTGTCAATTAGTTAGCGATTTGAGATCGATATTTTTCCAAATTTGCCTCGTGTTCTTCTTTGGTCTGGGAAAAAATTGTCGTCCCATCTTTGAGGTGGAAAAAGTAAAGATAGTCATTGGCTGGCGGATTAATAGAGGCCTTAATGCTCTTTAGCCCCGGATTACAGATGGGCCCCGGCGGCAGGCTTTTATATAAATAGGTATTATAGAATGAATCAATTTTTTTATCGCCATTTTGAATTTTCTCCCAGTTGCCTTTGGCATATTGGATGGTTGGATCGGCCTCCCGCTTCATTCCTTTATCCAGCCGATTTCAATAAACTCGGGCAATTGGCGCTCTGTCACCATCCAGTTTT
>CAYYXM010000047.1:0-5873 GCA_964475725.1 uncultured Candidatus Saccharibacteria bacterium
CGGCCGGAATGACGCGGTCATGCTCGGTCAGACCCCCCCATTCCTTCTCTGCCTTCCGGAGGGCCGCTTCGATTGAACTATCACTGGGACGATTGACCCCTGCCATCTCGCAGATGATCCCAATGTAGTTTCCCTCGCGCTCGCAAAGTTGTCCAAAATCCATGGGTTTGATAACCCATTGTCCGCGCAAGGCTGCTACGACTGCCTCCCGGACTTGGGGATCAATGACGATTCGCTGAAGCTCCTGGGGAGTAGGTGGTCTTTCGACCTTCCCCAGCGCCATGTCAATTTCGTTGGCAAGACCAACACCTGGACCAAATACTCGAACTGCTCCTCCTGGACGACTCGTTCCGCTCATTGCAAAACACATCCTCCTTGCCCTTTTAGCCGGGCCGGCATCTTCCCCCGCTAAGCGGGGGATTTTATCTTGTTCAGGTACATCTATATCTTATTCTAACCTCATTATTATAGCACAAAACCCCTGAAAAGTCAATAGTCAGAGAACAATGAACAGAGAACAGTAAGCAAAGAACAATATAATTTAGCGGGTGGGAGGTATCTAAATTTGCAAGACCATCGCGCAGGTCTTGTGGCATGGTCTCGGAGTGAAGCGGAGAGCACAAGGCCGAGCGTGAGTAGGGTCGCCACGCTGAGGAGACAACTACGTGTCTGCAAATTGGATACCGACCAGGACCCGTCAAATTACCTTATTATTTCCACCACCTTTTTATTTTCTTTTTCCAATTTCTTTAACTCTATTATCTCATCTCTTAGAACGGCTGCCAATTCAAACTGCAGATTTTTGGCGGCGATTTTCATTTCTTTTTCCTTTTGATTTATAATTTTCACAATATTCTCCCCTTCCAACGTCTCCAAATCCAACTTTATCACTTTTTGGTCGCGAAGTTGCAAATTGTCAGTAATGGCCCGAATGGCTTTTTTGATTGATTGAGGAGTGATGTTGTGTTTTTGATTATATTCCACCTGTAATTTTCGCCGGCGATTAGTTTCAGAAAGCGCCCGTTCCATTGAACCAGTCATTTCATCAGCATACAAAACAACTTGGCCCAAGACATTTCTGGCTGCCCGGCCAATGGTCTGGATTAAAGAAGTTTCTGAGCGCAAAAAACCCTCTTTGTCGGCATCCAAAATCGCCACCAAAGATACCTCTGGCAAATCCAAACCTTCTCGCAAAAGATTAACTCCGACTAAAACATCAAACTCGCCACGCCGCAAATCCTGTAAAATTAAAATCCGCTCCAGTGTTTCTACTTCATGATGGAGATATTTAACTTTTATTCCCTCGCCTTGTAGATACTCTGTCAGATCTTCTGCCATTTTGGTTGTCAATGTTGTCACTAAAACCCGCTCTTTTCTTTGTACACGTCCGTGAATTAATGATTTTAAATCATCAATTTGATCTTTGGCTGGTTTAACAATAACTTCTGGATCAACTAAACCGGTTGGTCGAATAATTTGCTCAACTGTTTGCTGGGAATGCTCTTTTTCATATTTGGCGGGGGTAGCCGAGGTATAAATGACCTGACCAACTCGCTTTTCAAACTCGTCAAACTTTAAAGGCCGATTGTCTAAAGCTGAAGATAGGCGAAAACCATGCTCCACTAATGTCTCTTTGCGCGATCTATCTCCCTCAAACATACCGCCGATTTGAGGAACAGCAATGTGAGATTCATCAATAATCAACAAAAAATCTTTCGTCCCTCGACTTTGCTCGGGATAAAGAAAATACTCAAGTAATGTATAGGGCGGATCGCCCGGTCTGCGGCCGTCAAAATAACGGGAATAATTTTCAATGCCATTGCAGTAGCCGATTTCCCGTATCATCTCCAAATCAAATTTAGTCCGTCGGGATAACCGCTCAGCCTCCAAAAATTTGCCCTCTTTTTCAAACTCTTTTAGTCTATCTTCCAAATCTTTTTTAATTTGTTTTAATGCTGGTTCAAGCAGGCCTTGGCCGACAATATAATGGCGGGCCGGATAAATCCAAACTTCATCTTTTATGGCCAGGGTTTTGCGAGTCAAAGGATGGATCTCGGAAATATCAGTAATTTTATCGCCATCTGTTTCAACGCGGATAATTATTTCCAAAGCAATCGGCATAATTTCTAAAGTTTGCCCGCGCCAGCGGAAAGTCCCCCGTTTCAAAACCGCATTGACACGATTGTATTGAATTTCAACTAAGTTTTTAATAATTTTTTGGCGATTGAAATTGTCGCCTTTTTTTAAGGTTAATACTACTTCTTCGTAAGTGCGGGGAGAACCAATGTTATAAATACAGGAAACAGAAGCAACAATGATGACATCCCGCCGGGACAAAAGCGCAGAAGTAGCGCTGTGGCGGAGGCGATCAATTTCGTCATTAATCATCGCCTCTTTTTCAATGTAGGTGTCGGTAGAAGGTAAATAGACCTCGGGCTGGTAGTAGTCGTAGTAGGAAACAAAGTATTCCACCGCATTTTTGGGAAAAAATTCGCGGTATTCATTACAAAGTTGGGCGGCCAGGGTTTTGTTGGGCGCAATAACGAGGGTGGGTTTTTGAACCTGCTGGATTACATTGGCGATGGTGAAAGTTTTGCCACTTCCTGTTACGCCCAAAAGCGTCTGGTGTTTAAAACCTTTTTTAATGCCTTTGACTAACTCTTTAATCGCTTGCGGTTGGGAGCCGGCGGGCTGGAATTTGGATTGAAGTTGAAAGTTCATTTTATTTAATAAATTAAATCTAGCGGGTCCTGCTCGGGTATCCCTTCTTCAAGACCGTTCGCATTCCCAGCGTGCCTGCTCACTAATACTCGGCTCGCTCTGTCGCCATGGCGACAACCATGCCCGCTCGCCTCCGCAGTCTTTCAGAAGTGGATACCACTCGCACCCGCTTGAATTCTAGAATACTCCTCTTTTGATATATTGTCTATCCTAAAAACCGACTGAGAACGAAAATAAAACCAACTCCCAAGAGAACCAAAAGTAAATTCCAAAGATTGGATTTTTTGTGGGTTTGGGGGATGAGATCAGCGGCGCCAATGTAAATAAAAGAACCGGCGGCAAAGGCCAGAAGAATCCCCAAAATCCCAGAGGAAATATTTTTTAACAAAAAGAAAGTGATAACTGCCCCGAAGGGTGTAGCTAAAGCGATTAAAAAACTATAGAAAACGGATTTTCTAATTGACAGTCCGCCATGGATAAATAAAGTGTAAGAAAAAACGCCTTCGGCTAGTTCGTGGAAAATGACGGCCATGGCTGTGATAATACCTAAAGTCGGGGAAACCTCAAAACCAACCGCGATAACCATGCCATCAATCAAAGAATGCAAGCCAATACCGAGACCGCTAGTGATGGCAACTGGCTGAACCGGACATTCTTCTTCGTGGCAGGAGTGATATGTAATGTATTGCTCTAAAATAAAGAAGAACAAAATAGCGGCTAAAGCAGGATAGTACCATTGGTTATAAAGCTCGGTGGATTCAGGGATTAAATTGAAAAAAGCCACTGCCAAAAGCACGCCAACAGCAAAGGAAATGAGATACAAAGAATTTCTTTTAGTCCAGTTTTGCGCCCACCTTACCAACAAAACTCCCACAATAGTGGATAAACCAGCGATGAACGAATAGAAAAAAACAGGTAAAAATGAGGACATAATTTATTGAAATTTTAGGGTAGACATTACTTTTTCAAAAAGCGATGTTTCACTCCAATTTAACTCTTTCTGCCAAAAAGCAACTATTGCTGCTTTATTTCCTTGTGATAAGCAATAAAAATGAATATATACCGTACTACCACCTACTATCTGACCGCTCGGGGCTCTTCCTCCTTCGGCCACTCCTTTAATCACTCTCTTAGCCCCACTTAATCCTCCAATAATAATATCTTCTTGCTTTATTAATTCTTCGGGATATGCCTCACCGCCTTTATAAGCTACATCATAACATTTTTGACCAGAGCTTAATTGAATGGCAGAAGAAGGTGATAACTCAGCAACCTTTGTATCCCCTTCATAAAACACGCTACCATCTAATTTCCAACTATTTGGATATTTAAAAAGAAAAGAAATGTTGCCACTTTTAGTTTCAAAAGAAGCCCAATCAATAGTCGTCAGTATTTTGTTTCCGGTAGATTGATAGGCCTGCCAATCAGAGATATCAATTTGGGAGGTTGTTGTAGTCGTTGTTTTCTGGGTTATTGCCGTGGTTGATGTAGTTGTGGTGGAAGTAGTCGTTTGTTTCTGGTTCATCCACCACCAAACTCCACCACCAGCAAGAACCGCCACCAGAATAATCAATAAAACCGCCACGAGATTGGAGATACCCAATTGATATTTTTTCATTGTTTTTCCTCCCCTCCACTTTTCCAGCCAGTGCTGGATCCTCATCGCCATAAGCGAGATCCCGCTTCTGCGGTGACGCCTTTGGCGGGAAATTTTTAATTAATACCATACTATCAGATATCAGTCAGATTGTCAAGGAAAACTAATCAATTTATGGTAAAAACTTGAAAGTAGATAAAATATTTTTTTGGATGGTTGTTAAATTGGCTTTATCTTCAATCCCCCCAAACCATAATTCGTAAAGATGATTTTGCCACATAGCCAAAATAACATAATGTCTACCCATTCCTTCCCAATAAACTTCATAAGCCGTTTGGCCGCCAAGGGTGGTGGTGGCAATTTGACTGATATTTTCGCTTTTATCTATTAATTCCGGAATTGTGGTAGCGCCAAGATGATTGCTTGTGTTTTCAGTGTCATCGGCTATATTGGCATAATACATAACTTCAAACTCGGGCGGAACCCCTTCTGTTTCTTTTAATTTATCATTTTCTGCCTTGGTTGAAGGACTGGAAAGATTGACGAAAAAAGAACTTGGAATCTGCTCTTCGGTTTGTTCATCAACTGTCCAATCAGCCGGATATTTAAAACTAAATTTGTATTGACTGCTGGTATAAGTTTTCCAACCGGCAGTTTGGGTAGCCGTGGAAGTAGTAGTAGTGGTTTTTACAGAAATGGCCGTGGTAGAAGAAGTAGTAGTGGTAGTAGAAGTCGATTTTTTACTCATATACCACCAGACCCCACCGCCGGCAATCAGAGCAACCACAACAATTAATAATATTGCCAAAAGAGTTGAAATGCCTTGTTTTTGTTCCATTGGTCCCTCCGCTCCTGAGTCCCGCTCCTATAAAAACAGGAAGGGAGCTCAGGAAGTCCCGCTAAGCGAAATCTATTTGGCGAAGAGGAAAAAGAACCTTTTCAAGAACCTTGTTTCTTCACGCTGTTCAGAAAAAATCACCTAATTCGCCAAGAGATCGAGCGATGGCGGGACGCTTATCTTATTATTATATAACATTATTATAACATATTGGTAGTCCATAGTGGACGACGTTAGAATTATTATATCAAGTTCAAAGAGTAATATCTATATTCCCGAACTTTTACCAAGTAATACTATTTAGAAATAGCTTTCAATCCTGCTTTGACGATTATATCAGTAGTGATAACCTCGTGGGATTTTCCGTTCAATTCCAATGTCCGACATTCACTGTCTCCACAGACATCACAGCATTGACTCTGTCCTGTTTCAGCACTTATCAAGCTCTCAAGCGATTCGTCGTTGAATAAAATACGGTTGGATTCAATGGGATTCTTTTTAAACTCCCCGAGAGTCAATTCGGATTTTACGAGATTTACTTTGATTCCTAATGGCTCAAGTTTTTTCTTAAGTTCCAAAGCTGCCTTATCAAGCTCGTCTTCAGTTGACCCGCATCGGGGGCAAGTATTGCCTTCGGAAATCAATCTTTGCCAAGTGATTGTCAAAATTTTGTTAGATTTGTTCATTTTCACCTCAAAATTAAATTAAATAAATAAC
>CAYYXM010000048.1:0-5693 GCA_964475725.1 uncultured Candidatus Saccharibacteria bacterium
CGAGCAGAAAAGCATCTCCATATTCTAGAAGGTCTCAAAAAAGCAATTGATCATATCAATCAAGTTATTGAACTAATAAAAAAATCAAAAACGAGAGAAGATGCGGCAAAGGCTCTGCAGAAAAAATATGCTTTGACTAAAGATCAAAGCGATGCCATTTTAGATATGCGTTTATCAGCCCTGGCTTCTCTTGAGCGGCAAAAAGTATCGAGCGATATTGAAGAGACTAAAAAATTTATAGAAAAAATGGGAGAAATTTTATCTGACCCCAAGCGTGTTAATGAAGTAATCAAGAAAGAATTATTAGAGTTAAAAGCAAAATTTGGCAATGAAAGAAGAACGCAGATTTATGCTCAGCGGATTGGTGAATTTAGGGCAGAAGATTTAATTCCCAATGAAGACGTTGTTGTTATTTTTACTAAAGACAATTATATAAAAAGAATGCCGATCACCTTTCATCGGGCGCAAGCCCGTGGCGGCAAGGGAGTGTTGGGTATTACTCGAAAAGAAGAGGATGTTGTTTCTCATCTCGTAACTTGCCAAACCTTAGATGATATTATGTTTTTCACCAATCGTGGAAGGGTTTTTACGACTAAAGTTTATGATCTTCCGGCCAGTTCGCGCCAAGCCAAAGGTCAGGCAATTGTCAATATTATTCAAATTGGACAAGAGGAAAAAGTCACTGCTATTCTTGCTGTTCCACCACAATCCTCTGCCGATTATAAATATTTCTTAATGGCAACCAAAGGCGGTATTGTTAAAAAAACAGTCATATCTGCTTATCAACATATTAGACGGGGCGGTTTAATTGCCATTAAGTTAAGATCAGATGATACCCTAGAATGGGCGCGGACAACTTCTGGCAATGATAATGTTGTGTTAGTTACTAAGAAGGGCCAAGGTATTTATTTTTCTGAAAACGCGCTGCGGTCTTTGGGCCGATCAGCAACAGGAGTGAGGGGAATACGGCTCAAAGAGGGCGATGGCGTAATTTCTATGACAACTGTCCAAAGTACTGTAATCAATCCTAATTTATTGGTTGTTACAACTCATGGTTTTGGCAAAAGAACGTCCCTGTCTTATTTTAGAGTGCAGGGTCGGGCTGGAGTTGGGGTCAAGGCAGCTAAAATAACACCGCGCACAGGTGGAATTGCTAAAGCAATTGTTGTTTGGGGAGATGAAGGTGACATTGTTTTGATAACTCGTCGAGGCCAGATGATTCGTCTGCCCATGCGCTCGGTCAAAAAATTAGGTCGTGATACTCAAGGTGTTATTTTAATCAGATTGCCAGCTGACGACAAAGTTGCCTCGGTAACATTTATAAATCGTGAAAAAGAAGAAATAATTGATATCGCGCCAGCTGAAACGGTTGAAATTAAAAGGGAAACAGTTATAGAAAAAAAAGTAGAACATCCTAAAGAAGAAATAGCTTCCCAAGAAAAAGTAACAAGTTTCCAAAAAGAAATAGTTAAAAAGGAAGTTGTAAAAAGTTTTGGCTCTGCCAAAGATTTCTTCGACGAAGTCGAACAAAGTAAAAAAATTGTAGAAAAAGCAAAACCTAAAGTTTTGGTTAAAAAGGTATCTAAAAATATTTCTCAGCCAAAGCTCACAAAGCTGAAAGAAAATGTAAAAATTCATCATTATCAAAAAGGTACAAAGCCAAAAGAAAAACCAAATAAAAATAAAAAGACAATCTTTAGAGAACCAAATTGGTGGGGAAGAAAATAAAGTAATAAAGTAATAAAGTAATAATCGCCCCTTCGGGGCTAGTAAGAGAGTAATAGAGAAAATAATGGAAAAAGTGATTGAAATCCCCAAAGTTATTACTGTGCGCCAATTCGCTCAGCTTTTAAATTTACCAGTTGGTCAAGTTATAACTCACCTTTTAAAAAATGGAATTCGGGCCAATATTAATGAATCAATTGATATTGATACAGCAACCTTAATTGCTGATGAATTGGGCTATAAAGTTAAAGAATTAAAAGTTGAAGAAAAAACCCAGGAAGAAAAAGTTAAAAGCATCCCTCGACCACCAGTTGTAGTTGTCATGGGTCATGTTGATCATGGCAAAACCAAACTGCTTGATGCCATAAGAGAAAGCAATCTTGTTGAAAAAGAATCTGGCGGCATTACCCAACATATTGGTGCCTATAAAGTAGAAATCAAAGGCAAAAAAATGACTTTTTTAGATACTCCAGGCCATGAGGCTTTTTCCTCACTTCGAGCCCATGGAGCAAATATTACCGATATTGTAATTTTAGTTGTTGCTGCTGATGAGGGCGTTAAACAACAGACCCTCGAGGCAATTTCCCATGCGAGGTCGGCCAGCGTTCCAATACTGGTCGCAATTAATAAAATTGATAAACCAGAGGCAAATGTAGAAATGGTTAAAAAACAATTGGCTGAATTAGATTTAGTGCCAGAGCAGTGGGGCGGAAAGACAATTTATGTTGAAGTATCGGCCCTAAAGAAGATTGGCATAGAAAAGCTTTTGGAGATGGTTCTTCTTCTCGCTGAAATGCAGGATTTGAAAGCACCGGTTGCCCTGCCGGCTTCCGGGGTTGTTATTGAGGCCAATATGCAACCCAATATTGGACCATTATCTACTGTCTTAGTTCAAAAAGGAAAGCTTCAACCTTCTCAAATTATTGTTGCTGGTCCTGTTTGGGGTAAAATTCGTCTTCTTTTTGATGAATATAATCATAAACTAAAAGAAGTTTTACCCGGTTATCCTGCCAGAATTATTGGGATTAAAGGCTTACCGGAGTTAGGAGATATTTTTCAGGTAGTTTTGGATGAAAAACAAGCCAGAAAACTCGCCGATGAAAATCGGATCAAAAAACAAGTGCGAAAAATCGCCACCAAAACTGGACTTGGGGAGCTGTCCAAAGAAATCGCTGAAGGTAAGCTTAAAGAACTGCCGATTATTATCAAGGCAGATGTTACCGGCTCCCTTGAGGCAATTAAAGATTCTTTAGGTGAAATGTCGGATCAAGAGGTCAAAGTTGTGATTGTTTCAGAGGGCATTGGTCCAATTACTGAGGGTGATATCCAAAACGCTGTTACCTCAAAGGCAATTATTATCGGTTTCAAGGTTATTATTACTCCCCGAGCTAGAAAATTGGCAGAAAATTCTCTAGTAAAATATCATTTATATGATGTTATTTATCAACTTTTAGATGATATCTATCAAGCTTTATCAGGACTATTAGAACCAGAAATAGTAGAGACAAAAATTGGCAAATTTGAAGTTATTAAGTCTTTTTTCAAAATTAAAGGTAAAGGCATTATTGGAGGAAAATTAGTAAGTGGTGAAATTTTCAAAGATTCTATTGGTAAAGTTATAAGAGATGAAAAAGAAATTGGCAAGATAAAAATTACAACACTTCAAAAAGAAAAATTAGCAGTTTCCGAACTCAAGGCACCAATAGAATGTGGGATTGGTTATGAGGGAGATGTAAAAATAAAGCCAGGCGATATTGTCGAAATTTTTAAGATGGAAGAAGTAATAAAAAAATTAAAAAAGAGGTAAAAATCTTACTTCCAACCTAAAAAAGAGTAAAAAAAGAACGTCCGCCTTTGGCGGACAACCTTGATGCTTCGCATAAAGAACCTGTCGCTTCAGTTCACAGCTCTTCACTTCAGTTCACAGCGAGTTCACTGCGAGCTGTTCAGAGTAAACTGAATTTATACTGAGCAGAGCGAAGTACTGCAAGCTGCTCAAGAACCTTGTTTTACTCTTTGTCTAAAAAAGAGTAAAATAAATATAATATGCACGAGATGAGTTCTAAAGTTTTAGGAATTTTTGATAAAACCCAATATTTTTGGGATAATATCTCTTTGGCAGGTCGGCCTTTTGCTATTATAGATATTCTAATTGTAGCTGCCTTAATATACTGGATTTATTTTCTTTTGCGTGAGACAAGGGCCCTTCGAATCTTATATGGTCTTATTTTGATATTATTGACTATGCTGATTGGCCAACTGTTACATTTGACTGTTTTTAATTTTATAATGAAATATTTTATTACTATGCTTCTTGTGGCTATTCCAGTTATTTTTCAGCCAGAGCTTCGTGCAGCACTGGAGAAAGTTGGTCGGACAAAATTTGTTGGTCAATTTAAGGCCTTGCGTAAAAAGGATATTGAATTTGTTATTGAAGAGTTAAATCAAGCGGTTATAACTTTATCCGAAGAAAAAGTTGGAGCATTGATTGTTATAACTCGTGCTACAGGCCTGCGCGATATAATAGAAACTGGTGTTAAACTTTATGCCAATTTAAGTGCAGAACTTTTGCTTTCAATTTTTCGTCTTCCCTCTCCCTTACACGATAAAGCAGTAATAATCGGTGGAACGAAAATTTTAGCTGCATCTTGTACTTTGCCTCTAGCCGATGAAAGTTTATCGTCTCGAATTGGAACACGCCATCGGGCAGCATTAGGATTGGCTTATCAATGCGATGCTTTAGTTATTGTTGTGTCAGAACAAACTGGCAAAATATCTATAGCTTTTGGCAATAGAATTAAAGAAGTATCGCGGGAAAAATTTAAAGAAATACTAGAAGGAGAATTAATTGGCTCCTCATCATAGATTAAAAAAAATATTTTTAGAAAATTGGCAGGCAAAATTACTTTCCATTTTGTTAGCTTCCGGATTATGGTTTTATATTGCCTCTGGAGAATCAAAAATTGCCACATTTCCTAATAAAATTCCCTTAGAAGTTAGAAATGTTCCCCAAGGATTAGTTGCAATTTCTGATGTTGAATCAGTTACTATAAGAGTTGTTGCTGATTATCCAACATGGAATAAGTTGTCAACTTCATCATTTAAAGCCTATGTTGATGTTGCTGATAGACCAACTGGAACATATGAACTAAATGTTAATGCTATTTCATTAGTTTCTAATGTTGGGATATCGTCAGCCGAACCTTCGAAAATTTTTGTCACTTTAGAAAATGTAGCTAAAAAGATAGTACCAGTTACAGTAAAATTGTTAGGGAAACCCGGTGAAGGTTTAGCTTCTCTTGAACCTAAGATCACTCCAGATGAAGTAGAAATAGCTGGGCCTGCCTCTAAAGTGGAAAAAATTTTAAATGCCGTTTGTAAAATTATGTTAGAGGGGGATACTGTGGATGTTAAAAAAACAGTAAAACTTATTGCTGAAGATGCCGCAGGAGCAGAGATTAAAAATATTAGTTTTACACCGACAGAGGTGGAAGTGACAGTACCAATTGGAAAGGCGGGCAAAACAAAAACTGTTGGTATAAAAGTAAATACAACCGGAAGCTTAAAAACTGGCTGGTGGCTGTCAAAAATAACAGTTAATCCCTCAAGTTTAACAATTGGTGGTAGTGATCAAGTTCTGAAAGATATAGATTTTATCCAAACAAAACCTATTGATATTACTGATTTATCTGGTGAGGAAAAAACTTTTGCCTTTCTGGATATTCCTTCTGGAATTACTATCTTAGGTGATATTAATAAAGTTGAAGTAAATTTATATACTAGTCCAATTTCAACATCTCGCGAAATGACTGTTGGGTACAGTTGGCAAAATTTATCTCAATCTTTAAAGGTTGCCTCAGTTTCTCCGTCAAATGTTCAAGTAATAGTTTCTGGGCCTGCGGATATTTTACAGAATTTAACAGCTTCTGATATTAGTGTTTTAGTTAATTTACAAAATTATAATTCTG
>CAYYXM010000049.1:0-5656 GCA_964475725.1 uncultured Candidatus Saccharibacteria bacterium
CGAGCTTTTGTTTGGCCTTCAAATTGGGGATTTTTTAATTTAACGGAGAGAACCGCTGTTAGACCCTCTCTGACATCATCGCCAGACAAGCCATTTTCACCAATTTTTGAGCCCATTTTTTTGGCATAATCATTCAAAACTCTGGTTAGGGCGGTGCGAAAACCAGTTAAATGAGTTCCGCCTTCTGCGGTTAAAATATTGTTGGCAAAACAAAAAACATGCTCATTATAGTCATCAGTATAGGCAAGAGAAGCTTCAACTGAAATACCATTAATTTGTTTTTCAATAAAGACTGGTGGGTAATTATAGGGAACACGATTTTTATTAATATGGCGAACATAGGACGAAACTCCTCCTTCAAAATAGAAAGAATAAGATTTATAAGGCTCTTGCCTTTCATCAATTATGGAGATTTTGGTTTTTTTAGTTAAATAGGCTTGTTGGCGAGCATGGTCTAAAATAGTCTGAAAATTAAAGGAGGGCTCTTTGAAAATTTCCGGATCCGGCGTAAAAACCTGAAGGGTTCCTCGTTTTTTGGTTTTAGCTCCTTTTTTAACCTCGCCTTTTGGCTTGCCACGAGAATATTCCTGAATATAAATTTGCCCATCGCGGTGAACTTCTGTCTTCATCCAAGAAGATAGGGCATTAACCACTGACACGCCCACACCATGCAAGCCACCCGAGACTTTATAGCCTTCCCCGCCAAATTTTCCACCAGCGTGAAGCATTGTCATTACTGTCTCTAAAGCAGTTTTTTTGGTTTGAGGATGGATATCAACAGGAATACCCCGGCCATTATCCCAAAGGGAAACCTTATCTTCGGGCAAAAGTTTAATTTCAATTGTATCGCAATAACCAGCCATTGCTTCATCAATAGCATTATCTAAAACTTCCCATACAAGATGGTGCAGGCCATCAGAACCAGTACCACCGATATACATAGCAGGCCGGCGGCGAACTGGCTCCAATCCCTGCAGAACCGTAATATGTTTGGCTGTGTAACCAGATGAATCGGACATAATATCCCTCAAAAATGCAAAAACACCTAATATTTAGGCATATCTTACCTTTAATTATACATTATATAAAGATATATTACAAGGCCAAAATATGAAGAAAATTATCCAATTTTTACCAGTTGGCTGAGTTCAAAAAATCACGGGCCTGATTTTCATTTAACCCTGGCCCAATGCCAGAATTATACATCATCTTGATTAGTTCTCTATCTATTGAAATATAATCACTGGTACCGGCAGCAACATTAAAAATACTATAATCATACATGCCTGAATTAAAACGCAAACCAATTGTATGAGTCATTTCATGGCGAATAATATGGCAAACATAAACACTGGCCAGTCCGCTATCAGTGGCGATCCAAGCGATAGCTGATTTTAGGGAGTTATCGTCATTTTGGCTATATTTCATATAACCATAAGAGTTGGGCTCGGCCGCACCTTTTTTGGCCTGGATATCGGCTTGGGTAGTAAAATTGACCTCAATATCGCTCGCCCCATCAGTTTTTGCCAGTTTCATGGAACTGGACAAACCATTAATATCAGAGATTACAGAATTAACGCAAGAATTAGAGTCACTATCGGGTGAACCAGTTACTTTTAACGAAACATTGAGTTTGGTCCATTTGACCACCACCCGAGAATTGCCTTCTTCATCGGTTACGGCAACATCTATAAAATAATCTATCGCCTGCTCTTTGGTAAATGAAGCAAGGCTAGTTTGAGTTGAAGCAGGTTTGGTGGTAGTAGATTTCGATGGTTTGCCTTTTGTCGTTGTCGTTGAAATTTTTGTCGTGGAAGAGGGGATTGGAATATCATGCTCCCCGCCTGACAAAAATCTAATAAATTGCCAACCGAAAAAGGCAATAAAAATAAGAAAACAGCCAGCAAGAACCAATATACAGCAGGTTCTTTTGCGGGGATTTGTCGGAGGTGGTTGGACTGGCTGATTAGTGGGTGGTGGTGGTTGGGCTGATACCGGTTGGATTTGAGCGGGTGGAGGATTGGCCATTACTTCTTACTATAAATAATAAACTGGTTTAAACTTTCAATTCTGTCGGCCTCTGATGAACCTTGATGAGCTGGATAGGCAGCTTTGTCCCCCCGAAAACCATGACCAAAAAGCAAAGTTGTGCCGGAAATTTGATAAATGTCATATGCTGTCTCTTGTTTTTCACTGTCATAAAGATTTATTTGGCCAGAGGCAGGAATGGTGATTTTATAATTATTGGTTAAGGTCATAGTCGGAGAAGCGCAATCCTTGGCCTGTGTGTCATTGCTCCAACGAGTGTGAACAGCTGTCCCGTCAGCGCTGATAACAAACTGGTGCTTTTCCGCCCAAGGGCTGTTTTCATCAGGTATTAGACAAGCTGAAACCCAAGTGCCGATAAGTTGTTGGTCCATTTTGCCGGCTCCGATAGTAGCTTTAGTGGTGGAGGTATTATTTGTCTCAGGTATGGTATTAGTGCTGGAAGTAATAAGCGGCCAGACAAAACGCCAGAAAAGAAAAACTGCCAATATTAAGATGATGATTCCCACAATCACCCCAATAATGCAGCCGGTTTTCGACCCCTTTTGTGGTGGTGCTGGGGCTTGAGGTGGCACAGGTGTGTTAGTCTACGCCGGTGGTGGTGTCGGTGGTAGTTCATTGACCCCTGGTCCCTGATCTTTGCTCATTGATCCCTGATCACTGTCTGCCATTGTCTCCTCCTTTCCCCTTTCATTATAGCTGAAAGCTAAATGTTTTTCATTATAACCGAAGGTTAAATGCTTTGCATTATAACCGAAGGTTAAATGTTTTGCATTACAATACTTAATCCAACTTTTAACAATAAATTGTAAAGATATGTTATAATTGAATTTGATATTAGGTTAAAAAAGGAGGCACTATGACCAATGGTATTTTAAGTTCTTTGGCTAATTCTGCCAAAGATGCAGTTGTTTCTTTCGTCAAAGCAACTGGTTCAATAACGGCTGAATTGGCTAATACAATCAGCCAAACAGTGGTTAGCGGTTTTCAAGGAGCCGAGGATGTCGCCGGTAAACTTGTTGAGGTAACTACTGACACCGCCAAAGGCGCCATCAATGGTTTAATTGAAACAGGCGGTGACATAATCTCTGGCGTTGGCCAAATTGCCCGGGGAACTATCTTGGGTGTTGGCAAGGCCGGAGGTGATTGCACTGGAGCAGCTCGGGTTGTTGTTCATGAATTGGTCAGGGGTTCGGCTGACACTGGTCAGGATTTAGGCCAAGTGGCTGTGAGTGCTGTCAGGGGGACAATTGATGCTATCAAAGAAGTTGGCGGTGATGTAACTGGCGTGACAAAAGAAGCAGTCATGGGAGCAATTGAAGGCGCAGGAGAAATTAGCGAAACTTCTGCCGATGCCGTCAAAGACACTTTAAAAACAAGCATTGAAGATACTAAAGAAATAATTGAATCAATAAAGTAAATTACCTTAGTCAGTATTCAAAAATCAATTTTTTGTAAATTTTTCTAGTTACTTCCACATCAGCGTAACAATATTTAATAATTTAATCTAACTGCGAAGTTAAAAGCGTAAAAATATTTCTGCCACATCTTTGCATTCTGATGGTATTGATTGTCGCCATAAACATAATCCGCCCAAAGCTCCCGGGCGCGTAAAATCTCTTTAAGCCGTTTTATGTTTTTTTTGTCCATAATGGTTAAATCAAAAAGTTCCAGTGATCTTTCAAAAGCTTTTTGAGCATTTTCTTTGTTCTTATTCTTCCATGATAAAGTCCTAAAAACCTCACTTCCTATATTGGCCATTTGCTCGCGAAAGGATAACTTAAACCATCTACCGTGGGCTAAATTTTTATGAATGAAAGTCATTCTTTAATTAACCCTTTCACAATTCCGATTATTCTTTTTCGGATTTTGGGGTCATCGATTCCTCTTGAACGATTGCCAAATGAGGGCCGCAAATTGATCATTGAATCAAATTCAACCATTTTTTCTTGCGGCTCGTTCGGATATAAATTAATCCCCCAAAGATTTTCTTGTTTGGAACCCTGTTTCAACAACAATTCCTCTTGGTCTGAATGTAAATCCGCATCTACAACCATAATCTTTTTTTCGACATCGACAACGGCTTTAACAAGATTGCCAAATGATTTCTCAGCCATTTGTTTGAGTTTGTTAATGGAAATTTTATCTTTTACTATTTGCATAGCATTTCCATTATATCAAAAATCTTAAGAACTACTCTTCCCTACCGTAGAGTTTTCTAAGCTCCTCTTTGGCTTGGTCTAAAACCTTTCTTCGCTCTGCCGGTAAATTTTTACCGGCTCGGTTGATGTAAAAATTGAGCATGGACATGGCTGACTGATAGGGAGTTCTTCCTTTTCTTCGCGTGCTGGCCTCAACCGAGCGCTTAAGCGAGGCAGCGATTCTTTTCGGCTCCTTCCATGTAAAAACATCCTTTTCCAAATCCATGGCATTGCTTTTTTCGGTAACCCTTTTGGACCAATATTTTCGCTGTGGCATTTGACCTCCGCAACACATTAAATTAATATTTATAATCCTGTTGCGTCCGCCGAAGCATCCTGAATGAAACACGGCTGAACCTGTCTCGCCTTGAGCGAGCCAAGGCGGATAAGCAGAGTGGAATATCAAGAGCGTAGGCGGGCTTTATTAATTTATCCTGAATTTATCGAAGGATTCAATTTTAAGTTTGAGTTTTTGGAGAAAAATTCTCTTTGTCTTCATTCTACTAATTCCGTGCCTGTTTGAAAACCGTCTCCTATTTCCAACGAAGATGTCGCCATAACCTTTAAACTCATCTTGCCAAATCTTTTTTGATAACAACCGAATTATCTGCGATAATATAGGAGTTGTTGTATCCTGACAAATTTTCAGTGGCATGACCGAAGGCATTTTGTGTTTTCGGTATATGCCACCAAAGCCGTAGAGCTTACCGATGAGCAACTTGGAGGATTGGAGGATATACAGATGAAAAACAGCAATCCCAGACTTCTGATTGTCGCTCCGGCATGGTCACAGGATTGGTGGAATGGCGGCAAGGTGCTTGCACCACCGTTGGTCCTACCATTACTAGCTGGCCTGACACCACGAGATATCGATGTCCGACTCATTGACGAAAACGTGGAGGGGGTCGATACGAACGCCAAGACCGACTGGGTGGCGATCAGCTGTATGACCGCCTCTGCCCCTCGCGCCTATGAGATTGCCGATGCATTCCGGAAGCGCGGGATACCGGTTGTCATGGGCGGCATCCACCCAACTGTACTTCCAGACGAGGCGGCCCTTCACGCCGACGCAGTCGTGATCGGTGAGGCCGAACTGGTGTGGAAACAGGTGTTGTCCGATTTGGCAAGAGGAACGCTCGAGACCCGATACCAAAGTGCTGAATACTGCGACATGAAGGGGTTGTCTTTGCCTCGGCGAGACCTGCTACAGCGTCACCGGTACGTCACTGTCAATGTAGTACAAACCGCGCGAGCATGTCCGAACGCCTGTACCTTTTGTTCGGTTAGCACCATTGCGGGCAGGCGTTACCGGTTTAGACCGGTTCTCGAAGTCATCGAGGAAGTTCGGACACTTCAGGGCTGGGCCGGTTTCGTTGATGACAACATTACCGGCAATCCTGATCGTGCCA
>CAYYXM010000050.1:0-5650 GCA_964475725.1 uncultured Candidatus Saccharibacteria bacterium
TTGTATATTGTTATATCTGATGAGTTAGGCTAGCGATCTTATGAACTTTTTTCTGGTGGAGAGGCTTTTCGGATTAATTTTGCTCTCCGAGTGGCTTTAAGTAAACTTTTATCCCGCCAAGCTGGTGCGCAATTGCAGTTTTTGGTTGTTGATGAGGGTTTTGGGGCGCTGGATAGTGCCGGCCGGGAGGATATAATTTCTGCCATTAATTCGGTTAAGGAAGATTTTGAAAAAATTTTAGTGATAACTCATATTGAAGAATTTAAAGAGGCCTTCCAGACAAGAGTGGAAGTAAAAAAGGATGAGGCGGGGTCAAAGTTAGAGGTTATAGGGTAGGTTTTGACACGGTTGAAAAAAGATTTATATTAAAAATGTCTCTATGGGTTTGGAGTGGCGTGACGGCCTGTGGGCCAAGCCTTTGGAGGCAAACCTCCCGCGAGGCTACTGGTGCATTTGTCGGCTACCTCTGCACCGGTAGCCTCATTTTTTGTTTATAATCAAGAGGCTGAAAACCCTGCGGCTTGCCGCAGAGTAGTTTATTTACGGTACAATAAAGATAATGAAGATTATTTTGGAACAAAAACAATGAAAATTATTTATGAAGATGAAAATTTAATGGTTGTAGAAAAACCAGCCGGGATTTTAACTCATCCTGCTGGAAAGATTTCAAAACCATCAGTAGTTGATTGGCTAATTAAAAAATATCCCCAGATTTTAAAGCATCAATGGCCAGAGCCAGATCGACCAGGCATAGTCCATCGTCTGGATGAAAATACATCCGGGATTTTGATGTTGGCTAAAAATCCAAAAACTCTAAAACAATTACAAAGTCAATGGAAAAGGGGATTGGTCAAAAAAGAATATCTGGCGCTGGTGGTGGGCAATGTCAGAGAATCGGGAGAAATTGTGGCTTTTGTTGGCCGGCATCGTAAGAAAGAACGGCAGGTGGCATCTTTTATTGCAGCAAAAGGCCGAGCAAAAGATATAAAGACGGCTAAAACTCGCTATGATATTGTGCGACATTTCAGAGGGCGGGGCAGGGAGGAGCTAACGCTATTAAAGGTGATGCCAGAAACCGGCCGAACTCATCAAATTAGGGTGCATCTGCAAAAAATCGGCTATCCAGTGCTTGGCGATCCACAATACAATACCAAAATTTCCCGTCAATTGAACAAAAAATTCCATTTATTCCGGCAATTTTTACATGCCAGCCGGCTGGAGTTTGAAAATCCTAAAGATGGCCAAAAAATAGAATGTTTGTCAACTTTGCCAAAAGAATTGGAACAAATTTTACATAAATGTTCTCTCGCTAATTGACTTCTTGTAAGATTTAAGATAAAATATTTTTGTATTTGGCTTTTTGCTTTGGCTTGGCATCTTGAAAACAAAGGGGTGAAAAAGATGGATATCTATAAGCAGTTTTGGACCGAAATTGACAGAATCCTTGGCCAATTCATTAAAGAACACAATACAAGATTGGCCACAGTCCAAATGGAGGCCCTAAAGGCAGTAGTTGGTAAATGCCAATTGCCCCAATGGGTCGCCAAAACATCTTCCCGAGAAAGTGATTCCTGCGAATGGGTTACCCAAGTAGGGGAAAAAGTTTTCCTTGATTTCCGGGGGAACTTCTGGAAAGTAAACGATTTAACCCTGCCATTGGATCTGACAACTGCCTCAATGGTTCATTGTTTTACTCCCGAAGAACTGGGGGCAATAGCTGAATTCATCCAAAACCATAATGGGGACAAAACCCTCCACATGCCTTAACCCGCCCTTTGGGCGGGTTTTTTGTTTACTCTGACTTGTCCCGAGTATATTGAGGGAGCTTTGTCGAAGAGTCGAATCTGTCGAAAAGTTGGTTAATCTCTTGACAAAAATGAAAAATAGCACTAATGTCATAATATAGTAGCAACTTGACAAAGGAGTGAGGAAGATGTATCTATCTTCCCGTCATAAACTTCATTGTTTAAACTGCAATCATGAATGGATACCAGAAGGGTGGGATAGTTTTTTGTGCGATTACGTTTATGATAAATCTGCGGAATGCGTCTATCAAATATCCAAATCCCAAGATCAACAAGAAGATAGAATAACAGTAAAATGTCCCAAATGCCAATCAGAAAGAATAGAAGTTGAGAGGGAACAAAAATGTCCTGTCTGTGATGGACGGGGAACGATCTTTCCTTCTCAACTACAAAAGAAACCTCAATCCTAACTATTTTTGACTCGTCAGCAACTGTGGCGGGTCTTTTTTAATCCCTAATCTCTTGGCCCCGCTACAAAACCTTTCTTGCTTACTGGAATTACCTGTCTCGCCGTCGAGCCAAGGCGGGCATTCTGTCACACAGAAACGGTTTATACGGGGTCTGCGGGGTGAAGTGGACTTTGTTCTACTTCACCCCTTGACAAAAGGGAAATTTTGTGCTATAATAGGAGGTTGAAAATCAGAGAAGGAGGAATTGACTGTGGCTGAACCTATCATGGATGTTTGTGGCACTTGCCAAACAGCTCACCCTGTCCAACTCGCTGAGATACCAGATCCGCCCCCCGATCGTGACGACCCCTGGTGGTGTGCTGATAATCTTTTCAGGATGGCGCCGCATCCTGCTGCTGGCTGTCAACCTGGCGGCAAGCAGTGCGAAGGAACCGGCACATCTCCCCAAACGATTATTTGGCCAAAAGAGGTGAAGGAAACTGCGCTAACCTAAGCGCAAACCCAAAAACTGAAAGACCCCCGCGCCCGGCCCCTGAGGGCTCCCACATCCGTGGGAGCCCTCTTTTCGTATAACTTTTATAACTTTATATTATAATGTAAATAAGATGACTAAAAAGGAAGTTTTTGTTATCTCCGGTCCCTCGGGGGTGGGTAAAAGCAGTTTGGCTTGGGAATTATTTTTGCATCATAAAAAAGACCTCCATATTTTGCCAACCTATACCACCCGGTCAGCCCGGCCAGAAGAAAAAGAAGGGTTGGATTATTTTTTTGTCAGCCCGGAGAAATTTCTGCAAATGGCAAAGCAGGGGAAGTTTTTGGAAACCAATCTTTATCAAGGCCATTATTATGGCTCTGGCAGGAAAGAATTAAATCAGGCCCTAAAAGAGGGTAAAAAGGTCATTTTGCTTTTGGATGTCAATGGCGGAATGAATTTAAAAAATATAATGCCAGAGGCAACTTTGATTTTTATCACTGCTCCGTTCAATTTTATAAAACAAAGAATTATTGATAGAGGGCGAAACACCAAAGAAGAGATAAAAATCCGTCTCAACCGTGCCAAAGAAGAGTTAAAATTCCAAAAACAGTATGATTTTGTGGTGGAGAACCCCCAAGACAAACCCGAAGAAGCCCTCAAAAAACTTGAAGTAATAATGGGGTTATGATAAAGTTAAAATGTTAAAAGTCAAAAGGTAAAACAACAACTAAAAAGAAAAAATTAGGTTCCATCTTTTAACTTAATTATTATGTACGCAATTATTATCGCCGGTGGCTCTGGCACCCGGCTTTGGCCAAAATCCCGGGAAGCCTCACCAAAACAACTCCATTCCTTAATCACTGGCAAATCTATGGTTCAAGAGACAATTGCCAGAATTAAAAAATTAATCCCGCCACGGGATATCTTTATTGTGACTAATGAAAATTATGCCTATAAAATCAGGGCGCATTTGCCTCAAATTCCCAAAGACAATTATATTTTAGAGCCCTATCCTCTGGGTACGGCCATGGCGATCGGTTTAGCAGCAACGCGCATCGCCAAAATCCAACCAGAGGCTAATATAGCAGTTTTATGGGCTGATGCTCATATTGAAAATCCCGATGAATTTCTTAAGTCACTCAGACGGGCCCAGCGGGCAGCCCAAATATCAGATGGCGCAATTTTGGGCATTAACCCGACTTACCCCTCAACTGGTTATGGCTATATTCGGATGGGTCAGCAGATAAAAATTGACGGCAAAGAAGATATGGCCTATAAAATTGAAAGTTTTATTGAAAAGCCAAATTATAAAACAGCAATGTCTTTTGTCAAAAAATGGGAATATCTATGGAACACTGGCATCTCTGTCTGGCGGGTGGAGCGCTTTTTAACTTTATTTGAAAAGCTTTTACCCAAACATTATCAAGCTTTAAATCAACTTGAACCATATTTAGAAAAAATAGATAATTCCAAAAAAATTGGCGCTGCTTGTAAAAATTTAGATCCCGTCACTGTTGATTATGCTATCTATGAAAAGGCCAAAAATCTGACAGTTGTGCCGGCAGATCTGGAATGGAGTGATGTTGGAACATGGACTGCCCTACAGGAACTTTTGAAAAAGAAAGGCGAGGATAATGTTATTCGGGCAAAAAAATTTGTTGAAATTGGAAGCCGTAATTGTTTGGTTGATGGTGGGGAACGACTCATAGCTCTAGTGGGAGTAGAGAATTTAATTATTGTTGATACTGATGATGTTGTTTTGGTAACCAACAGAAAAAATGCTGCCAAAGTGAAAGATTTAATCAATAAAATGAAAGAAGAAAATCTAAAGGAATACCTTTAATTATGAATGTAATGAATAATTTCAAGGTTCTTGAACAGCTCGCAGTGAACTCGCTGTGAACTGAAGTGAAAGGTTCTTATAAAAAGTAAAAAGTTAAAGGTTAAATGTTAAAAGTTAAAAGAGTGAAATGCCGAGTTTTCCCCGCCAAGAAAAGCGAAATTAAATGAGAAGAAATTTTTGGATAATTTTAGGTGCTATTGTTGTCTTAATAGTTCTGGCCGGTTTAGTTGACTGGCCAACTGGACCTAATATTCAAATCGGCAAATACTATAAAGAACTTAAAGTCCATGAAGGTTTGGATTTACAAGGTGGAACACATTTGGTTTATGAACTTGATACCACTGGCTTAAAGCAAGAAGATATTAATTCAGCTTTGCAGTCTGTTAGTGATATTATGGATCGACGGGTTAATAGTTTGGGGGTGGCTGAAGCAACAGTCCAATCGGCCAAAATTGGTGGCAAAGATGCAGTACTGATTGAACTGCCGGGGGTAATGGACATTTCTGAAGCGCTGCGGCGGATTGGCAAAACAGCTCATTTACAATTTTTAGAACAGGATGAAAAAGGGGAGTTAAAAGCAACAGAACTAACAGGAGCAAATTTAAAAAAGTCCGATGTCACCTTTGAGTCCCAAAGCAATGAGCCGCAAGTATCACTGGAGTTTAATGAGGAGGGAACAAAATTATTAGAGGAAATAACCAAACGTAATTTGCAAAAACCATTAGCCCCAGAACTTGATGGTGAAATTATCTCTATGCCGATTGTTCAATCAGTAATTTCCAGCGGCAAGGCAGTCATTACCGGTCAATTCACTGTTAAAGATGCTACAGAACTGGCAACACTTTTGAATGCTGGCGCCCTGCCAGTACCGATTAAAGTGGCCCAACAATATAGCATTGGACCAACACTGGGACGGGAAGCCGTCCAAAAAAGTTTAATCGCGGGTTTAATTGGTATAGCATTAGTGGCTTTATTTATGATTGTTTTGTATCGGCTGCCGGGGGTTATCGCGACACTGGCTTTAATTATTTACACCTTAATTGTTTTGGCCATTTTCAAACTTATTCCTGTGACGCTGACGCTTTCTGGAATTGCCGGTTTTATTTTATCTATTGGT
>CAYYXM010000051.1:0-5614 GCA_964475725.1 uncultured Candidatus Saccharibacteria bacterium
AAAGTAATAAACACTGCGTTAGTATTAAAGCATTAATCGTTCGTCCTCGCTTCGCTCGTCCTCACTAGTAATTAGATTACTCTATTATTATACTACAAAATCTTGACTGATTTCAAAATTTTCTCAACGGTCTTTTTTTCAGATAATGTGCTCATGTCAAGATTATCAAAATCAGCCCCTTGGCTATAAGAGAAACTTGCCTGAAACTGATAATTGGTGGAAGATCCCGATGGCTGATTATAAAAAACTTCCTTGGCCTTAGCCTGCCAAACCAAATCTTCCGGGGTAACTTTAATATCCAAAATTGTGATAGAGCCGCTTTCATCAATCATCTCCCCGGCGCCCATACCCGTTCGGTCTGATATCTCATAAGCCCCACCTTCTTTTTTCAAGCCAAAATAGAGGAAATATTTCTCATCGGCAGTTTTGATGGTGATATATTTAACGGTTGTACCAACTACCTCGCTGTACTGATCGGTCTCTAAAACTGTCCAGTCGGCCGGATATTTTAATTGATAACCAATATCATTATTGGTATAGGTCTTCCAGCCGGCATACTCGGAAACTGCTGTCGTGGTAGTGGTGGTAGTCCGTTTGGCAATGGCTGTCGTGGTAGTAGTCGTGGTAGTTGGAGTTGCTTTTTTTGAATAATAAACCCCGACCATAAACCCACCAGCCAGCAAAATGGCAATCCCCAAACCAATCAAGAACCATTTAAATCCCTTAGACATCGAACCCTCCTTATGATAGCTTCAAATGTTTTTTTATTCCCTCAATCTCTTTTTCAATTCTTTCCACCCACCTAATTGTAAAAATTCTCTCCTGATCTAATCTTTGAACGGTTTGGGCAATATTGTCTAAAATTGTCATAATCTGTTGGAAAGTATTTGTCGTCTCCTGCCGATGTGCTTCCATTTCCCTCTTTAACACTTCAAACTTCCTGTCTGTCCGCAGTTCTAAGTGGATTAGATCTTTTTTACTGGCTGGTTTGTTGAGTTGATTTTGAGGCATTTTTTATTCCTATCAAGTTGTATTAAAAATCTGTGATTTTAATTAAAATTGTATTTTAATTATAACACATTTTAGTCTTTTTTATCTGCTATTTGCTATTTGCCATAAGCTATCCCGCCAAAGGCGGGATTACCCCATCCTCGCTAACGGCTTAGCATCTTTTTATTGATAAATCTGATGGTCGCCGATATCGTAGAAAATAACTTCGTCTTTTTTAACAAATTCAAAAACAATTCTAAAAGAATAATTTACCGAAAATGACCAAAAGTCTTTGAGATTGCCTTTTAATTTATGTGTTTTAAGTGTTTTATCAAAAGGGTTATTCACAAAAATAGCCTCCTTTTTAATTACAACCTTTTGGATATGGGGTGGCAATTTAGCAAGAGATCTCTTAAATCGATTGGACGGCTTTACCTTTACTCTTTTTGGCATATTGAGGATATTCCCTTTTTATGAAATCATCAAAATCTTCTAATTTGCCTTCTTTATACTCCTGCCGACCCTCCTCGACAATTTTTAAAACATCCTCTTCGGTGAGTTCAGTTTTTTGAGGAATCACTCTCACTAAAAGATCTTCAATTCGTTCTAATTTTCGTAAAATTTTTTCTTCAGTTTTAGGAGACATCTTTTCCTTTCAATGATATTGTAGCACAATTTGAGAATTTTTCCACTATCATATTAGAAATATCGCCAACGCTCAAATTTTTGATTTTGACTTTCGACTTTTAATTCTGATTATTGATAATTCTATAAAATTCTTTTTTAAAAATTTGTCGTCTGTCAAAATAGACCTTTAATCCCCATTTCCATAAGATTGGTCAGATCTTTAAATTCATTCCACAAATAAGATGATATATAATAAATGATTGGCAAAATAATGAAGACCAGATAAGAAATCTTGACAGCTTTGTCAAATTTTGGCGCTTTATAAATCAAATGACCCAGTAGAAATCCAAATATACTTAAGATTAGAGGGGCAGAAACAATTATGTAAGGTTCTAAGAAGTAATGAAATGTATATGGCTTAAAAATCATTAAAGCCATGATATAAAACACAAAAACTAAAAGGAGAGTACTTCCGACTCTAAAAAATAAGGACACTGCTCTACGAATATTAAATCGGTCGTTTTCTATATTCCCCACTCATTAACTAATTAACCCCTTACTCATTACTATCCTTCCATCCTCGCCAGAGGTTTGCCATCAAACCAATTTTTCTGCCTCTTCTATCAAATATTTCTTGACCGCCTGCCAATTATAATCCCTTACTAACATCCGGGGATCTTCTTCTTTGTCAGCGTCAACAAAATAAGTCAAGCTTTTAATAATGTAAACTTTATTGGTCTCCAATTTTTTATACCTTTGGTCATAAACTGACAATAAATCTTTCAATCTTCCGCATTTTTTAACTATAAAATAAAGATCCGTAAAATCTCTTTTTGTTCCCCGGGAGGCAATAGCATCAATTTTCATTGCTCCAATATCCCTTATTTCGGCGAGATGAATACCGTCAAACTCAATAGTTGGGTAAAGCAAGGGGTATTTGTAATAAAATAAGCTGAATTTAGTATCGCCCAATATACCAAGAATAGTCCCCCATGCTTCTCGCTCCACTACCAAACCCAAGGGCTCCAGCCTCTGAATTATTTCCCTTCTTTCAAATTCCCTCGAGGTAAAAAATCTAAATCAAAAGACATACGATGGCCTAATTGAAGAGCTAAACCAGTGCCGCCGGCAAGATAGCATTTATCAAGAATTCTCTCTCCCCCTAGTAGGGCCAGAGAACTTTTTGTTGTTTTTGTAATAACCTTATCAAACACCTTACCTCACTTTGAGGAATTTTATAATAAAGAGCCCAGAAATTAGCCGATTTAGGCGAGAGTTGCCGACTGGCCCTGATTGCCTCTTTAATCGTCTCTACTGGATAGGTTTTTCTCATCCAGTTCACTTGGTGAAGATTGCCAAATTCTAAAATTCGCTCAATTATCTGGCGGGCATTTTCTTTAACATCCAGTTTTTCAGCATCCAGTTCCCAAAAAAGGGGTTTCAGGAGAGCATTTTTCATAACTTTATTATACCAAAAATCGGCCAATTTAACAATTTTTAATTTTTCCACCCAGATGGCGTGCCAGCCTTTGGCTGGTAACTTTTACTATTTGCCATACGCCATTTGCCATAAACTATCCCGCCAAAGGCGGGATTACCCCATCCTCGCCAATGGTTTGGGGGCTTTAGCCAAAAAAGAAAAGCCGCGCTACTTAGCGCGGTTAGAGGATGAAGTTTTTTTGTTTTTGGCAATCCCAAGAGTCATATCCCATCTTTCACCTGTTTTCTCGTCAACACAGTCAACCCATATTCTTTCGCCCTTGATTTCAGTAGAACCAGGAGGACTTGGAACAATGTGCGGCGCTAGGAAATGACCTATTCTTTCAATAAATTCTATCTTAGGATTTGAACGTTTTTTGCCCTGTTTTTTCGCCTGCAACTCAAAATACTCATCATGCTTACGGATTCTCTTTTTGGCCTCATCAATTATCTGTTCTATTCGAACCTGCAAACTAGGATCGAAAGATTGAACCTTGGTAACATTACCCTCTTGCCAGACTTTAGCGACGTCTTTATCTCTCCACATAATAATCAAATACATATTACCTCGTCAAATTTAATCCATCAAAGAATTGTTTTATTCTTGGGTGCTCTTTCGACAACCAATCCCGGTACAAATAATAGAATGCATAACATTGGGCAAAAGAATCTTCGGAATCATTTCTTGTATGTGTAAAACTCGCCGCCCAATCTGCTTTTTGCTCGTCGGTTACAAATTTTCGGTAAACTACATGACCAACTTCATGAGCCATGGCGATTTTAAGATCTTCTATCTCAGTAAACCCCTCGCGTGTCTGTTTATTGATACGAATGACTGGTTTACCACCCATCACAGAAAAATCTGTATTTGCTTGTTGTGGTTCTTTGGTTACGGGATTCTCTTTATATTCTCCTGAATAACTCATCCTCTCTATCACTTTACCAGAAACATGACGAGAGGGCAAGGATTTTAAAGTATCGGTGATTGCTTGCTGAAAACTCGGTGGTATTCCTTTAAGAGCCATCGTAGGCAAAACATTTGCCCTAACAAGCCTTTTCTTTTGCTCATTAAGGCCTTTCAATTTCTCATACAAATCCTTTACTTCTTGATTAAGAGCTTCGCATTCGTCTTGTGTTTCGTGTCCTTCCTCTGACAATTGCTTAGCCAGCTCCTTGTCTTCATCTGCCCACGCCTCCTGAGACTCTCGGTAAAGACGACGAAATTCCAGAGCTAATTCATTGGCTTTGGCCTTTTTGGCGGCAATTTCGCTCAGAATCTCTTGAATTTCAGCATCTGGCATCTTCTCACTCTCCTAATTGTCAAAGTTCGCTCTTCAACTAAAATATTACTAAAATCAATCCAAAATTCAAGATCATAATTTTACAATACGAATATAATTTTAGCGGGTGGGAGCGGTATCCACTTCTGAAAAACTGCATAGGCGAAATGCTATTACTATCTACTATCTGCCATCTGCTATCTGCTATACGCCATCTGCCATTTGCCATCCCGCCAAAGGCGGGATTACCCCATCCTCGCCAATGGCTTAGCGTCTTTGGCTCTCGGCACCTGGCTATCCAACCTTTCCACCTCACCCTTATTTTCTGCCAATGGCAAAGAAAAATAAAAGGTACTGCCTTTTCCTTTCCCCTCGCTTTCCACCCAAATCCGTCCATGATGCATCTCCGCCAGCGCCTTGGAAATATACAATCCCAGCCCTGTTCCTGTCACCTCCCGCGTTGTCCAATCACCCAGCCGGGAGAATTTCTGAAATAAATGACCAATATCTTCCTCTGCCAAGCCGATGCCGGTATCTTTAACGCTGACCACCAACTGCTTTTCTCCTACCATTTCCCTGAATTTTTCATTGACACTTGATTGCAATGCCTCATCCGGCAGGGCGCGACTGGTTTTGACATGGCCGGCCATCTGCTCGTAACTTGTCACGACTTTATTAGTCGGCCAAAGCTCCACCCCCACCTCAACTTTTCCGCCCGGCGGGGTAAATTTCAGGGCATTACCGGCAAGATTAATAAGGACTTCCTTCAGTTTATCGGCATCGCCATAAACTTGAAGCCCCGCCGTAGCTTTAGCGAAGGCGGGAGCTTTGACATTTGAGCTTATTGATAGCGTCAGTCGTGCATCCTCTGCTTTGAATTTAAGTTCTTTGATAACGTTATCAATTAATCCTGCCATCTCCACCACTTGTTTTTCAACCAGTAATCGGCCCTGCTCTATTCTGGAAACATTCAATAAATCCGCCACCAGGCGCGCTAAACGGCGGGAAGATTTATACACTCTGTCCATATACTGAATGGCCTTGGGGTCGTCAATTTTGACCAGTTTTTCATCCAGCATCATGGAAAGATAGCCCTCAATGGCGGAAATCGGTGTCAAAAGTTCATGGCTCGCCATACTGACAAACTCACTTTTCATGGCATCCAGTTCTTTGAGCCGGGTATTGGCCGTTTTTAGTTCCGTGGTCAATTTCTCCAACTGCTCCCGTTGGGAGATTTC
>CAYYXM010000052.1:0-5561 GCA_964475725.1 uncultured Candidatus Saccharibacteria bacterium
ATCAAGAAAAGTTCGGTAGTTTATTCTGCCAGCGAATTTTTGCCGGATGTGGTTGGGCCCTATTTGGCCAAAAGAAAAACCAATTTTATATGGATAGTTGGTTTTTACTTGGTTTATAAAAATCCCTTTGGTAAAGAGGAAAAATTGAATTTTAGAAATGCGGTTACCTTTATCACCCAACGGCTTTCATTGAATTTAATAAAAAAGAGAGCTGATCAAGTTTGGGTTTTATGTCAAGAGGACAAAAAGACCTTATCAAATTTAGGGATCAAGAGTGAAAAAATTAGGGTAGTTTCTGCTGGTGTTGATCAAAAATTAATTGCTCAAGTGCCAGAGATGAAGAAAATTTATGATGGCTGTTTTGTTGGTCGCTTTCATCCCCAAAAAGGTTTGCCTGATCTTTTATTGGCCTGGCAAAAAACAGTTGCACGAAGGCCTCAGGCCAAATTGGCAATTATCGGCTGGGGAGAAAAATACTGGGTAGATTTTCTAAAAAGAGAAATTAGAAGATTAAAACTGACCAATAACATAAAACTGCTTGGTTTTTTAGATGGTAGAGCGAAATACAAAGAAATGAAATCGGCAAAAGTTTTAATTTTTCCCAGCCACCATGAAAGCTGGGGCATTGTGGCGATTGAGGCAATGGCAGCCGGCTTGCCAGTTGTTGCTTATAATCTGCCAATTTTTGAGGAAACTTATGGTCAGGCCTTAGTCCAAGCGCCCTTGGGCGATGTTAGAGGCCTATCTGAAAATATCCTTCATTTATTGGAAAATGAGCAATATTATGAGATGATGGAAACAACATCTCTAAGAATGGCCCACCATTTTTCGTGGGATAAGATAGCCAAAGATAATCTAAACAATTTATATAATTTAAACTAATAAATTTATATATAATTTATAATCTATGAAACAAGTTATTGGCAAGATCTTTTTAGTCTTGGCGGTTATAACTTTATTGTGGTGCGCCCTGGCTTCAAGTTTTTTTCATTTTTGGCAGTTGTGGGTTGAAGAAACTTCTCAAATTTCTTTTCTTTTTTTAATTTTAGGAACTTTAGCCCTGTTATGGGATTTTTTGGCCAAGAAATGGCCGAAATTTCCTTTCTTTGAAGCGGGACTCGTTATTTTTTATTTGGCTTTGAGTTTATATATCTGGTGGCCTTTTTTCGTCTCTGGCCAATTGATCGGTTTTCGGGCCGATTGGGCACTGGACGGGATATCGATTAACCAACTTTGGCAAAATTTATCGAGTGCCTGGAACCGGGGTGGTTTTGGCCAGCCAATTAATTATGCTACCAGTTCTTTAATTTCCCTTATCACCTTGATTGGCGGAAAATTAATTTCAATTTTTTATTTTCAAAGAGTATATCTATTTGCTCTTTTAGCTATCGCCGGTATCGCCAGTTTTTATTTAGCCAGACGTCTTCAACTCCCCAGATCCATCGCCTTTATCACCAGTTTATTTTATGTCTTAACGCCAGTTGTCTCCAATAAATTCGTTGCTGGCCATTTAAGTTATATTTTGGCTTATGCCTTGGCGCCAGTCATTGTCGGTTTATTTTTGAAGGGGGAAAAGCGAAAACTTTTTTGCCCTGCCATTTTAATTGCCGGCTTAATTTATGCTCTATCTGGTGCTCAAATCCAGTTTTTTGTCATGGATATAATTTTACTTTTCTTTTTTGCCATATTTTATCGCAAGGATTGGAAAACTGCTTTGGGCCAAATTGGAATAATTGTTTTAATTGCCATTGCTATCCATCTTTACTGGCTAATTCCTTTATTTTTTCAAAATGGTCAGATTGGGGAACTTTCTCGCCAGGCAGCAACTTTTTCTTGGCTGAAAGGCAGCAGCATCAGATTAAATGATGCCCTGCGATTAACCGGCTATTTTTACGATCCTGGCTCAACGCCTCATATCTCCTCTTTTTGGCAGGTCATTTCAGCCCTGGTTCCAGTTTTCTTAGTGATGGTCGGCGTATTGAGTTTTAAGTCGGACAGAAATGTCAGATTATTTTTCTTGGCCGCCCTTTTTGGCGTTTTTTTGGCTACCGGCTCTTACGGGCCTTTGTCCTTTGTATATAGCTGGGCTTTTGCCCACATTCCCCTGACTACAATGTTTAGAGAGATTTACCACCTGATGTTTTTGCCGGCTTTTTTCTATGCCTATTTATTCGGTTTTTGCTGGTTAAATCTTTATCAATTTGTGGAGCGATATAACTGGAAAATTATTAATCTTGCCCACTATATTTTAGCGGCCATTATGGTTTTAATGATTAGTTATGGGGTGGCAGTTTTTCGGCCCCATCTTTTAGCCAATATTGAAACCTACAAATTCCCCCCAGTTTATCAAGAGGCGGAAAATTTCATCCAAAAAGATAAAGAAGATTTTCGTATTTTATGGCTGCCTATGACCCAGCCGATTCAATACAACAACAATGAATTTGCCGGCATTGACCCCTTGATTGAATTTTCGCCCCAACCCACCCCATCCCAGTTTGAGATGGAAAATGTAGCGGCCAGTCCGCTAAGAAACTTTCTTGAAGAAGAGCTCTATCGAGGCAAAAGTGACAATATCGCCCAAATCATGGGTTTGATGAATATTAAATATATTATTTGGCGAGCTGATTTTGAAACGGCCTATCCTTATTATTCTTATGTCAAATATTATCCTGGTATTTATCCCAATTGGATTCAGGGCAATCTTAAAAATCGACTCGATGACCAAAAAGATCTGGTAAAAATCTTTGAGAAAGGTTCAGTAGTTATTTATAAAAATGAAAAATATTTACCTCATGTCTATGGGGTAGCAAGCCAGCAAAAATTATCCGATTTTACAAAAATTGATGCCAAA
This sequence comes from uncultured Candidatus Saccharibacteria bacterium, assembly GCA_964475725.1. Taxonomy (GTDB): domain Bacteria; phylum Patescibacteriota; class UBA1384; order CAYYXM01; family CAYYXM01; genus CAYYXM01. The sequence goes on from CAYYXM010000052.1 coordinate 2,852, forward strand.
ACCAATAATTTTCAAATCCAGGATACTTTTTGGGCTGACCCTGCTTACACTATTGAGCCCGGTAAAATGGCCCGGGAAAGTGGTAATGCAGCCCTGGGCTGGACAAGTAGTCTCCACTGGTGGTGGTTTAATCCAATGATTGCCCAAAATCCTGATGACGGAGCGCTGACTTTTGCCAGTGAGAAGTTGGAATTTTCTCATTCCATAAAAGAAAGTGGCGACTATAAACTTTTAGTTAAAATTTGGCAAAATCCTTCCGGGGGAGAGTTTGATCTAAATATCGGCGAGAAAAAGTTTAGTATTAACAGTTTTTCCAAGAAATCTGCATATAAATGGGAAGAAGTTGATACAGTTACACTTAAAAAAGGCGAGACCAAAATTAGTCTGCAAAATTATAATAATGCGGTTAATTTGGTCTCAAAAATTATTTTAGCCCCAGAGGATAAAATTGGAAAAAAACCCGATTTGGCGCCAATCTCGTCTCAAAGCCAACCAGAAATTAGTTTTGAAAAAATTGGTTTATATAAATATAAGGTAAAAATAAAAACTGATGGGTCTTTTTGGTTAGTATTCTCTGAAAGCTATAATCCTAACTGGCAATTGATTTTAGATAGAGAAAAAATCAGGGCTGAAAAAATTAATAATTTCGCCCAGGTTTATAAAATTGATAAAACTGGAGATTTTGAGGCAACTTTGTATTATTCCCCGCAAAGATTATATATTTTAGGATTAATATTAAGCACCATTTCTTTCATTACCTGTCTGGTCTTAATAATTTATCAAAAATTTTTAAAGTAAATTGATTACAAAAAGAGGTCGGTATACCAGACCTCTTTTTGTTTTTGTGTGCCTTAATTGACTGTAATTGGCACGGTCACAGCATCGTCTTCCATCCAGCCAATTCCCTCACAGACTAAGCGGAATTTTTCGTAATATGTACCAGCCGATAAGGTGACGTGAGGAGTCAAGCGGAAGACAAAGGTACCGATATCACCGGGAGCAACATAGGCCTCTAACAAACGAACACGATTGTTAGTTACCCAGCCAGTGGTACCAGTTGCCCAAAACAAACTGCCACGATCCAAAGGATTGGCAGTACCTAAACGAACAGCACCGACAGGGACTTTAGTTCCGCTATCGCCATAAGCTGCACTATATGCCCCTCTTAAGCCATTTCTAAACCAACCAGTTGGACCAGTGTTTTTAAACTGAATGGTGTATTCAGCTGAGGAACCACGGGCAATGGTTGGATAGGCCGATTGACCAGCCCATTTGCCATGCTTGGTGTCAATTGTGATATCAACATGGGCCTTGCTGGTAGGAAGCCAACTGCCGCCGTCATCTAAGACAAACTCCACATATTCCCGGTAAGTTTTGCCTAATTGCAAAGAACTTGGCAGAGTAGTAGGAGTGGCCAAAAACATAATTGTGGATGTATTGCCACCAGCAGCTGCAGTGTTAGCAATGCCTCTTAGACGATTGCTGCTTATCCAAGACAAACCCAAAAGAGCATCGCCCAAAACATCATCGGATGGCGAGATATAAAAGGCGCTGGAGCGATCTCTGGGTTCGCTTGTCCCCACCCTGGGTACTTGAGAAGTGCCGGCTGGCGGCAAGATAGTTCCCCAGTTAGTGAAATCATAGTAGATCCATGTCCACTCACCAGGCGCCATGGTGACGCGATTATTGATATCATTGACCATAATGGCATCATTGTTAACTGCTCCTGCCGGAGCCCCAACCAATAATGCCATCGCCAAAACACCCAAACCAATTATTAACTTTTTCATCATCTTTCACCTCCTTTCCAGAATAAATAATTAAATTTATTAAAATAATAACTTTCGCCTATCGACCGACGACGATTTAGTCAATTATATTATAGTATAATATTTGTCAAACTGCCTGTGGATTAGTCAGTGATAGTCACAATCGTATGGACGCCTTGGTCTTCCATCCAGTTAACCCCTTCTGCCACTGGCCGGAAATATTCTTTGTAGGTGCCAGAGGCAAGATTGGTCGGAGCATTGAGGATAAAAGTAAATGAGCCAATGCCACCTGGCACCACTTCAGCTTGATCTAAATTGACTCTTTGATTATTAATCCAGTTGCCCGAGTCTGGTGTGGCAAAGCCGCAACCCCGATCTCTGGGGTTATCAGCGCCCAAATGGACAGCTGATGGTCCCCAGTTGGTCCAAACAGTTTGGCCGGTATTTTTAAACCAAAAGGTAAAAGTGGCGGACTGACCTTTTTTAATGGTAGGGTAGGCAGATTGGCCAGCAAAGGCAGAATGGGCATCGCGGATTCTGACAATCATATGGACGCCTTTATCCTCAAACCAACGGACTCCATCTTTGACTGGCCGAAAATATTCTTTGTAATCGCCGCCAATTGCCATGCCGTCAGGCAATTGATAGGGAATGCCCAGCAAAAAAGTGAAGTAAGCAGTAGAACCAGCCGAAACATCACCTGACAAATTAATTCTATTGTCTGATGCCCAAGATGAGCCACTTCTAAAACGAGAGACCCTGTCTAACGGTTCTGAAGTTCCCAAGCGAACCGGTGTTGCTCCATTTGGATTGGAGCTCCAAGTCTCATTGGAAGTGTTGCGCCAGCCCAAAATTACCGGTGAAACTTGACCGGGCATTAAGGTTGGATAGCCCGATTGGCCGGCAAAAACAGCCCAGCCAAAGCCAAAGTAGGATTTATA
>CAYYXM010000053.1:0-5432 GCA_964475725.1 uncultured Candidatus Saccharibacteria bacterium
CTGGTGCCGAGGGCGGGACTCGAACCCGCACGCCCTTACGGGCACCACCACCTCAAAGTGGCGAGTCTTCCAGTTCCTCCACCTCGGCAAATCGCAATCTTCTCCTATATTATAGCAATTTTCCCCTGAAAAATAAACTACCTCTCAGCAAGTCTTCGATCCTGAGGCCTCAGACCGAAGGGCTGACGAGGTATTCCTTGCGGAAAAGTTTGTTTTTAAATAGGTTTTCAACCTCTTAAAAATAAAGAGATAAAAAAATGCCAGAGGTGGGATTCGAACCCACAACCCTTGCGGGACACGGCCCTGAACCGTGCGCGTATACCAAATTCCGCCACTCTGGCTTAATTTTGAATGTAATGAAAAATCAAGGTTCTCGCTCTAGGCGAGGTTCTTACTTCCTCCCACTTTTAATATACCACTTTTCTATAGTTCTAAAATGGTCGGCTAAGTTCATGCCAAACCCCATTTCCACCCCTTTGATTTTTTTAGAAATAATATAATTTTCTGAAATTTCGTCATAAAATATGGCCGGCACCTCATCTTGTAAAAGCTTTTGGAATTGCTGATAGCGTTGCTGTCTAAATATTTCATCAGAAGTTAAACGGGCATCCTCTAGCCATTTATCGGCCTGGCGGTTTTTGAAGCCAGACAAATTTTTGCCAGGTTCGTCAACTTGCGAAGAATGCCAAAAAGGCATTGGATCTAAATCTGGCGCGTAATCTAAACCGTAAAGGAGTAAATCAAAATTGCGCGGAGCAATAATCTGCTTTTGCAGCTCAATGCTGTTTTTATATTCCACATTAATTTTTACTCCCTGGCTTTCCAATTGGCTTTTTATTTTTTCTGCCAGTTCTTTGCACCAGGGCGCAGAATTGGTTACTAAATTTAAGGTAATGCTTTTATCCAGTTTTTCACCTTTGGCTAATTTCTGTCGTAAGGTCTTATCCTGCAGGGCACTTTTGCGCAGATTAAAAAACAACACCGGCCAGCGGGGCAGTTTCATCTCGTATAAATTAAATTTATCTTTATTGATATTATTAATATCCACTGCCCCCTGAATTTCACCTTTGGAAAGCGCCCGCTCAATTTCTCCTTTATCTTTATAAAATTTAAAAATTACTTCTTCTAAATAGGGACTGCCGGCCCAGTAGTCATGATTGGCCTTTAAAACAATTTCTTTTTTGGTTTTGCTTTTGACGATGAAAGGACCATCGGGAAAAAGTGGTTGAGTTAAAAAATAAAGAAGCTGACCATAAGGCTGAGTAAGAGAAATTTTGACAATCTTTGGCTCTGGTATCTCAATTTTGGCATTTTTCAAAAATGATTCTGGCAGAGCATTGGCCTCCAGCGATTTTTTAAGATGAAAAGTATAAACCCGACCATCGGGTGATATCTCCCATTTTTCTGCCAGCCCCGGGATAATATTGCTATCTTTATCAAGAGAAATTAAAGAAGATTTTGTAAGTCTACTAAGTGCCTCATCGGTTTTATCAGTAGAAAGCATCCCTTCAATATAGACGCCACCTGTTTTGGGTATATTACCGTGGTTTGTTATTACCATCACCCCCCAGATACTTAGAATTAAAACAAGAAAGGCGCAAGTCAACCCAATTTTTTCCCATAGGGCAAGTCGTTGGATAAAATTTTTTGCCCCTCCCAGAATTTGGGCAAAAGTTAAAATTTGAACCTCCTTTAGAGAACGAGGTTTAAAATGGCACTGACAAAAAATAAGACCGCTAAAATAATTGTTGCAATAAATAAAATTTTTTCAGCCCCCCGGCGGGAACGGTAAAATTCTCCCCCTCCGGCAAAGGCGCCACCCAGGGCTGTTCCGCGTTGCTGCAGAAGAATTACCAACATCAGTAAAACTGCTAAAATAATTTGAACAATTTTAATCCACATCATGACATCATCTATTATATGTCATTGGTAAAGGTTGTCAAGGGGAAAGAAAATATGGTAGAATTAAAAAGGAAAAATGAAAAAAATATTGATAATTATTTTAATAATCGTTGCCTTGATTGGAATTGTATATTTTGCTAATAATAAATACAATTTTATTTCTCCTGGAGATTGGTATTGTACCAAATTTTCAATAAATAATTGTCCACCGGGTTGTAAGATTAGCCCTGTTTGTGGTGGAAATGGTATGATTTGTGAAGCGATTGGTTGTTATTCCAAAAAACATTTTGAACAGATATATCAAAAATAAATGCGAGAGTAGTTCATCGGTAGAACGTCTCCTTGCCAAGGAGAAGGTAGCGGGTTCAATTCCCGTCTCTCGCTCCATGAAAAACCCGCCCTGGGCGGATTTTTTGTTTTCTTTTAAAAAGATCCCCCACAAGTAAGTCCTGTGGGGGAAATTGGGCTAGGCAGGAGCGAGGGAGAAGAAATAAGAACAGCTGGTGGAATCAATCTGTCTGTAACAACATCTTTGCCGATCAGGTCCTTCTCTTTGAGAATCCGATGGAGATCGTCAAAGGTATCAGCCACCGCAACTACCTGTTGGTGATAAATGGCGATCCATTTATCGGGGTGTTGCTGGCGTAAATTTCCACGGTGGCTCCAAAGATATTCCTGATCGCGCTCGAACTGTTTAAGGTTCCTTTGCTCTTCTGGCGTCAAAGGCAAAGTCTTCACCTCCTTTTGGTTCTAAGTAGATCTTAAGATAAATCCTTGTAAAAGTCAAGGGATTTATGGTAAAGTATTAGGAGAAGGCCTGGTGGCGGAGTTCCGCCTTCGTTCAATCTCATCAAGAATTAGATGATTGTTTCTCTTCTTGATATAAGGTTTCCTCGTTTTCACTCAAAAACCTTGTTACTCGCTACACTCGTAATAGATTGCACTTCGGCGGACAGGGGTTATGCAGCGGTCTGTCCGCCAAAATCGGCGGATTTCGCTGACGCTCAACAAAACTTAATGGCGTCGTGGCCGAGTGGTTAGGCAGAGGTCTGCAAAACCTCTCACCCCGGTTCGATCCCGGGCGACGCCTCCAAAGGAGAAACATGTCCAAAAAACATAAGAAAAAATTTCAAAAACAAAAACGAGCCCAACTTTTGTCTCAACTGGCCCAAGCCGAGGGAATCTCCAGTGAACCCGCCTCCGCCAAAGCTACGGCGGGCAAGCAAGAATCAGTGAGTAATCAACAACAACCAACCCAACCCCAACCAGTTGCCCCCTCACAACCAGTCATTCACCCACAACAAATCACCCCATCACCGCATGCTACTGTCACCGACCTAACCTCCCAAAGTTATATCCCTTTTGTCATTTCTGACATTAAAAAAACCGCCATATTAGTTGGCGCTTTAGTTGTTATCCTTATTGCCCTCTTTTTCCTTGATCAGAAATTTGACTTTTTATTGCCTTTGGCAGGAAAAATCAGTACTCTGTTGCATATTAAAATATCTTAAGGCGATACAACAATGGCAATTGCCATCTTGCCCTCTTCTCGTGGGATAATTTGCACTGAAATTTGGCGCTTATCTTTTTTGGCATCAATCATTTCCACGCCAGCAATGGTTTGATTTTTAGTCAATATCCAGTCACTTTGTGGCAATTTTTCTTTATAGAAAGCAGAAATTTTATCAATAGGATCAGTTGTTTCTAAAGATAAAGTATATACTCCATCAGGCGTTTTGTTGGAGGAAATTGGCGTGGCGCCAGTGTAAAGAGGAACATCAGTGGGGAAGCCGGCCTGCAAAATGACTTCATCGCCAGAGGGGGTGGTAGATGAGGTTAAAGCGGCTGTGGTGGTGGTTGAAGTTGAGGATGATTTGACAGCCGCCATTTTTTTCCAGCCAACATAAAAAGCTAAAATTATGGCAATTATGGCCAACAAAAAAATAATAATTGTATTGCCTTTTTTCATCTTTCAGTATTATTTATATTGCCTTGATGCCTTTTCATTTTTGAGTATTATAAGATGGATTTTCCCGCACTAAATTTATTTTAGCTTTTTTCCAAACAACAATAATTGCTCCAATTAAAATAAGTCCTGCAATAATAAAAATTAAATATTTCTTCATTTGCTTTTATTATACTACACTAAAAAAGTTTGGGCAGGGAAACGATATTGAATAGCCTCAGCAACATGGGCGGATGAGATTGATGTAATCCCCTCTAAGTCAGCAATTGTCCGAGCAATTTTCAAAAGCCGGCTGTAAGCTCGGGCCGAAAGGCCAAATTTAATCATTGCTTCTTTAATAAGATTTTCTGCTTGCTCATCCAATCGGCAATGCTCTTTCAATTCTTTATTACTCATCTGGCTGTTAGTTTTGGTCTTGTCAAATCTTTCCAGTTGAATTTGGCGGGCTTTTTCCACTCTTTTGCGCACCTCTTTTGACTCTTCTGCCAATTGCTCCTGCCTCAATTTTTCATATTTGACTGGCGGCACTTCAATGTGGAGGTCAATTCTGTCCAATAGCGGCCCAGAAATTTTCTTTTGGTAACGCAAGATTTGGGACGGGGCACAAGTACATGGTTTGACAGGATCGTTAAAATATCCGCAGGGGCAGGGATTGCGGGCAGCGATTAAAATAAACTGGGCAGGCAGATGAAGTGAGCCGGCTGCTCGGGAGATTGTGATGTGCTGATCTTCCAGTGGTTGGCGCAAGGCTTCCAAAACACTGCGCGGAAATTCTGGCAACTCATCCAAGAATAAAACACCTTTATGGGCTAGCGTTACCTCGCCCGGCTTTGGCACATTACCGCCGCCAACCAAGGCAACATAACTGGCTGTATGATGAGGGGAACGAAAAGGCCGTTCTAAAACTAATTGCTCTTTTGTCGGCAAAAGGCCGGCGACCGAATAGATTTTTGTTACTTCCAAAACTTCCTCCTCAATCATGGCTGGTAAAATAGAAGGAAAACTGCGGGCAAGTAAAGTTTTTCCGGCGCCTGGCGGGCCGGTTAAAAGCACATTGTGGCCGCCAGCGGCGGCAATTTCCAGCGCCCTTTTGGCTTGCTCCTGACCTTTGATGTCAGCAAAATCAAATTCATATTCAATTCGTTTAGGAATAAAGCTATTTTTCTGCCCAACAGCAATTTTCAACTGCTTTTCGCCCTTGAGGTGAAAAATGAGATCTTTGATAGTGGTAACTGGATATATTTTTAAGCCACCAACTACTTGCGCCTCTAATAAATTATCAGCCGGTAAATATAAATTTTGAAAGCAACGCTTTTTAGCCAATAGAGCAATTGACAAAACTCCTTTAATCGGCCGCAGCCGACCATCTAAAGAAAGCTCGCCAACAAATAAGGATTTTTCTCGTCCGCCAACCGGCGGATTAGGAATTTTTTGATCAGCAATTAAAATGCCCAGGGCAATCGGCAAATCATAGGCCGGGCCTTCTTTTTTCAAATCAGCCGGGGCAAGATTAACTGTGATGCGAGAGGCAGGCAAAATGTGATCAGAGTTTTTTAAGGCCGCC
>CAYYXM010000054.1:0-5168 GCA_964475725.1 uncultured Candidatus Saccharibacteria bacterium
CCCTGTTCTTTAGAACAGGGATGCAAGCTTCTTTCAGCGAGGAAAGAGATACCGTCCCGCTTAGCGGGACGGAGTGTCATTTTCATCTGAACTTTAATGAATAGACCTGCCTACCAATAATAGGCTTTTCTTTTTGGCTAAATTATTATAAATTAGAAGTATGAAGACCACATGGCTGGGTCCTAATATTTTAAAAGATCTTTTTCCACCAAGAAAATTATCTGTCCAAAAATATGATTTTGGCCATCTTTTAGTCATTGGCGGCTCAAAACTTTATTCTGGTTCACCCGTCTTAAACGCTCTTGCTGCCATCAAAACTGGAGTTGATGTGGTAACTGTGGCAGCACCTGAGAGAGCAGCCAATATTATCGCCTCCTTTTCTCCCGATTTAATTAGCTATCCCTTGGAAGGCGATTATTTAGAGGTTAAACATCTCAAAGAACTTCTAAAATTATCCCAAGGCAAAACTGCTTTTGTCATTGGCGGAGGGATTACTCGCTCTTCCCAAACTTTTCAGCTTATACTTTCTTATCTTCGCGAATCGCTTATTCCAGTTGGTTGTGTTGATGCTGATGCCATTCACGCCATTGCCCAAGATAAAAATATTCTCAAAAAACGGTCTTTAATTTTAACTCCTCATCTTTTTGAATTCTATGTTTTATCGGGTGAAATGCTCAAAGAAAAAACCTTAGATGAAAAAATCCAAAAGGTATTTGATTTTGCTCAAACCTTTAATACTACCATAGTTTTAAAGGGCGAGATTGATATTATCGCTGATAAAAATCAAGTCGCCTTAAATAAATTTGGTTCTCCCTATATGACGAAAGGTGGGACAGGCGATACTTTGGCCGGCATTGTTGGTTCGCTTTTAGCCCAAAAAATTTCACCCTTCCAAGCTGCCTGTGGAGCTTCATATATTAATGGTCGGGCAGGACAATTGGCAGCGGCAAAATATAAACAATCTTTAATGGCCCAAGATTTAATTAACTATATTCCCCAGGTACTGAAATGATGACTAATTTTGATGTAATTATTGTTGGCGGCGGTCCGGCTGGTTATACAGCCGCTATTTATACTGCTCGGCAAAAATTAAAAACCCTTCTTTTGACTCAAACTTCTGGCGGTCAGATGGTCTATACGGACAATATTGAAAATTATCCTGGCTTTGAAAAGATTTCTGGAGTAAAACTTCTAGAAATCTTTAGAAAACAACTTTCTCAATATTCAGATGCCAAAATAATTGAAGGGCAAAAAGCAGAAAGTTTAAAGATGAAAGATCAGTTTTTTAAAGTTACAACTGATAAAGATAAGTATCAAGGCAAAACAATTATTATTGCTGCCGGTAAAGTGCCTCGCCATTTAAATGTGTCAGGTGAGAAAGAATTAGAGAATAAAGGTGTTTCTTATTGTCCAACCTGTGACGGGCCACTTTTTACTAATAAATCTGTTGCAGTTGTTGGCGGTGGCAATAGTGCCATTGAGGCGGTTTTGCAATTATCTAAATATACCCAAGAAATTTATTTATTAAACATTGGCCCAACCCTTTCCGGTGAAAAAATAAGAATTGAAAAAATTGAAAAGGATCCCAAGGTGAAAATTATTGGCAATGCCCAAGTCCAAGAAGTATTTGGCTTAAAACTTTTAGAAGGTCTGCGCTATAAAGATACAAAATCAGGCCAAATTAAAGATTTAAAAATATCTGGTATGTTTGTGGAAATTGGCTATTTGCCAGCTACTGAGTGGTTAAAAGGTGTAGTAGAATTAAATAAATGGGGGGAAATTATTATTGACGAGAAAGGCAAGACCAGTCTCGAGGGTGTTTTTGCTTGTGGCGATATTACCCAGGTGCCATATAAACAAATAGTTATTGCCTGCGGCCAAGGGGCAATCGCGGCACTCTCGGCCAGTAATTATTTACAGGAGCAGCAGTGATATATTTAGCAGCTGATCATGCTGGTTACAATTTAAAAGAAGAAATTAAACAATATCTTACTGACAAAGGAGAGGAAATTTTTGACTTGGGCACCAATTCCCAGGAGCCGGTTGATTATCCACCATTGGCTAAAAAATTGTCTCAAGAGGTGCTGGAAAAAAATACCAAAGGAATTACTTTTTGCCGGACTGGCCAAGGTATGGCCATTGTTGCTAACCGTTTGAAAGGGATAAGGGCGGTTGTTTGTTGGAATGAAAAAGTAACTCAAGAGGCGCGCACTGACAATGATGCCAATGTTTTATCTTTACCAGCGGATTATTTGAGAGGTTATGAAGCCAAAAAAATTGTTGATGTTTTTATACAAACACCATTTTCTGGAGAAGAACGCCATCAAAGAAGAATAGAAGAAATTGATAAAGATTGAAAATGTTTAGCTTTGCTAAAGATTTCTCCTGCGAAGCAGGACAAATTAGAATTATAATGCGAGCTTTCCCCCGTTGAGGGTGACCTACCTAATTCCCGAGCGAAGCGAGGGAAGAGGAGACCAGAGGGGCGGAAGCCGGCTCGTAGAGCCTACGGCTCGGAGAGAAGCCCCCATGGATAGGGGGGTCGGGGGAAAGGAGCGGAGGGGCATCGTGAAATATAAATTATAGAGGGGCGCACATGAAGTACAAAATTTGTGTATCAGGATCAGCAACAGATAACTGTCTGCCCGAAGCTTTTGACAAAGCCCGGGAAATTGGCCGAGAAGTTATTAGACAAGACGGGGTTGTTGTTACTGGCGCAACCATTGGTATTCCAAGAGAAGCAGCTAAAGGCGCCAAAGAAGAAAATGGCTTTTCTATAGGTATTTCTCCTGCCTCATCAAAACGTGAACATTTGAAAAAATATCGCCTGCCATTAGATTATATGGATTTAGTAATTTTTACTGGCATGGATTATTCCGGCAGAAATTTGATATTAATTCGAGCAACTGATGCATCAATTTTCATCTGCGGCAGGATTGGCACACTCAATGAATTCACTATTGCCTTTGAGGACAAAAAACCAATTGGCATCTTGACTGGAACTGGTGGCGTTGCCGAAGAAATAGAAGAAATTTTAGATGTTGCCCAACGGGGGCATGGCAAAGTGGTAATTGATGATGATCCTAAAAGACTAGTTGATAAAGTGATGGAAATGGTAAGATACGAGCACGATATCGAATGAAAATATCATTTTTGGGAGCAGCTGGTGAAGTAACCGGCTCCAATATCTTAATTGAAACAAGCAAGGGTAATTTTTTGGTTGATTGTGGTTTATTCCAGGGAGCTGGTTTTGCCGAAGAAAAAAATTATAAGCCGTTTAGTTATGATCCCCAAAAAATTCAGACAGTTCTACTAACCCATTCTCATTTAGATCATTGTGGCCGGTTGCCACTTTTGTATAAAAATGGATTTCGGGGGAAAATTTATGCCCTTGCCCCAACAATTGATTTAACTAGATTTATTCTTTTAGACGCTTATCATATTTTAGAGGAAGAATATAAGTATGAGAACAAGCAGCTTTTATACCAAAGGGCTGATGTTTGCGGAGTTTGTACCTTATTTGAGCCAGTTGAATATGATCAAACAATTGAGCCTTTCCAAGATGTCAAATGCACCTTTTATGATGCCGGTCACATCTTAGGCTCTGCCTGGATAAAAATTGAGGCAGGTGATAAAACAATAGTTGTCTCTGGTGATTTAGGCAACCCTCCTAGTCCTTTATTGCCTTCTTGGCACAAACCCGATCAGGCTGATATCTTAATACTTGAGGCAACTTACGGCGAGCATACCCATCCAGTACAGGACAAAAAAGCAATGCTGCGCCAAGCGGTCAATAGTGTTTATAATCAAAAGGGCGTCCTTTTGATTCCAGCCTTTGCTCTGGAGCGCAGCCAAGAAATAATCTACTTTCTCAACGAACTTTATGAAGATTCAAAGCTGCCTCCAATTCCGACATATTTGGATAGCCCCTTAGCTATTGATATCACGACTGTTTTTGAAAAAAGCCAGCAGTATTTCCAAGAAAAAATAGAAAAGGAAGCAGAAAAAGATAAAATTTTCCGCTTTTCTAATCTTAAATTTACCAAGACAGTCCAGGAATCAAAAGCCATTAATTCTGTTCCCCCTCCTAAAGTAATTATTGCCGGCTCCGGCATGCTTAATGGTGGCAGAATCCTTCACCACGCTAAAAAATACTTGGCAGGACAAAATAATATCTTGTTAATTGTTGGATTTCAAGTTAAAGGCACAATTGGTAGTCAAATTTTGCAAGGAGCAAAACAAGTGAAAATTTTAGACGAAGATATTAACGTTAATTGCCGGGTTGAATATATTCCTGCTTTTTCCGGCCATGCCGATCAGAAACAACTCTTGGATTGGACCTCAAACTTACAAAAACCACCAGAGAAAATTTTTCTCTATCATACCCAAGCAGAGGATCTTCTAACTTTTCCATCAATGGTTCGCAGCCGTATTAAAGGCGAAGTAATTATTCCAAAATTAGGGGAGACGTTTGTTGTATGATTATTAAACCAGCTATTTTAACAGAAAATTTAGATGATTTTGAAGAAAAATTAGAGAAAATCAAGGATATATTTTCGGCGGTCCAAATTGATTTTTGTGATGGAGAATTTACCCAAAGTAAAACTATTTTGCCTTTAGATCTTCAATTTTTAGATTTATCTTTAGAAATTGAAGCCCATTTAATGGTTTCCAGTCCTCAAGATTATTTAGAAGATTTAGCAAAAATAAAAACCCAAACAGTTTTTTTTCATGTCGAGGCAGTATCTGATCCATTACAAATTATTGAGGCTATCAAGATTAAAGGCATGCGGCCAGGGCTTGCCCTTTCTCCTTCTACCCCAACTTCAAAACTTCTCCCTTTTCTTCCTCTAATCGATAAAGTTTTGATTTTGACAGTTGAGCCCGGTTTTGGTGGTCAAAAGCTGCAAGAGGACGTTTTAATAAAAATTGAAGAGGTTAAAGAAGGTTTCGCTGGTATCGTGGCAGTTGACGGAGGGGTTAATTTAGAAAATATTCAGAGGATTAAAGATGCCGGAGCCGATGAAGCAGTTATAGGTTCTGGTCTTTTTCAAGATGCTAATTTTAACCAAATTTTAGAAAAATTGGAGGAAATCGCCAATGGTTAAAATGGAACTTGGTGAAATTGCCACAAAACTGCGGATAGATGTAATTAAAATGATTGCCAA
>CAYYXM010000055.1:0-5052 GCA_964475725.1 uncultured Candidatus Saccharibacteria bacterium
GAAAATATCCGTTTTTATCCGCAGGAAGAGGTCAATGATCCAGAATTTGCTAAAAAATTGGCCAGCTTTGGTGATGTTTTTGTCAATGATGCTCTTTCTGTTTCCCACCGGGCCCATGCTTCAGTTGTCGGTATTGCTCAAAATTTGCCCTCCTATGCTGGTTTGAATTTAGAAAAAGAGGTGGAAGTTTTATCCAGTATAATAGAGGATCCACCCAAACCTTTTGTGGTCATTATTGGTGGCATCAAAATGGAAGAAAAAGGGCCGGCAGTGGAAAATCTGGCTAAAGTGGCGGATAGGGTGTTGGTTGGAGGCAAAGTCGGCTTGGATTTAAAGCTCAAAGCTCAAAGCTCAAATGTCAAAACAAATATAATTTTACCCCAAGATGATATTGACGGATTTGATATCGGGCCGAAGACGGTGGAAGCATTTATTGCTGAAATCAAAAAAGCCCAATCAATTTTCTGGAACGGCAATTTGGGTAAAAGCGAAGAAGAAAAATACAGCCAAGGAACGAAAAAAGTACTGGCAGCGGTTGTTCAAAGTAGTGCCCAGTTAAAAGTCGCCGCCGGAGGTGATACTTTAGCTTTTATCAATCAAGAAAATTGCGCCGACAAATTCAATTTTCTTTCTTTGGGCGGCGGGGCAACTTTGGAATTTTTATCGGGTAAAAATTTGCCGGGGTTGGAAGTACTCCAAGAAATGTCTAAATGACAAAATCCCAATGTCAAATGAAATCCTAATGACTAAATGATTAAAATATTTTTTAGAAATTTGGATTTTAAGCATTGATTTGACATTTGTGCTTTGGATTTAGGACTTTATCTTTACATTTGTAAAGATTTGTTGTATCCTTGCCTTGAACTAAGATGGCAAGACATTTAGCGATATTTAATGACGAGGGGATAGAGAAAATTCTCCAAGGTGAGAAAACTGTTGAAAGTCGTTTTTCTATTGCCAAAATTCCACCCTATCAACAGGTAAAAAAGGACGACGAGATTTATCTCAAAAAATCGGGCGGAAAAATTTTGGGTAAAGTACTGGTTGATAATGTTTTATATTATGAAAATTTAGATGGTGAAATGATAGGTAAATTGCGCAAAGAATATGAAAAAGATTTAAAAACCGATGACAATTTTTGGCAGGTCCATGCTCATGCCCATTTTGCCACAATAATCTTTTTAAAAAAACCACAAAGATTTTTAGTCCCAATTAAAAATAAAAAACACGACCGCCGACCCTGGGTGGTATTAGAAAGTTAAAAGTTAAAATTTAAAAGTTAAAAGAAGATTCGGCCCTTGCTCTAATATCTACAAAATGGTAAAATAATACTACTATGGAAGTCAAATTAGATAAACTTCCCAATGCTCGGGTAAAGTTAGAAATTTTTGTGCCAGCGCAAGAGAACGTTCCTTATTTTGAAAAAGCCCTGGCAAAGCTATCAGATGAAGTGGAAATTAAGGGTTTTCGCAAAGGCCAGGCGCCTCGACTATTAGTGATTGAAAAAGCTGGCCAAAATCGCTATTTACAAGAAGTTCTCGATTTAATTTTACCAGCAACTTACCAGAAGGCGCTGGAGGATAATAATTTGCGGCCAATTGCCCCTCCTGCCATCAAGCTGGAGGCTTTTGGCGACGGGGCAGATTTACGTTATAGCGTGGAAGTTGATATTTTGCCCGAGATCAAATTAAAAGATTATACTAAATTGAAAATTAAAGAAAAATCGCCTGAGAAAAAAAGTCTCCAGCCAACAGAAAAAGAATTAAATTCGGTTTTGGAAAATTTAAGATTGCGTCAGGCAAGTTTTAAGGAAGTTGAGAGAGGCGCCAATTTGAAAGATCGAGTGGAAATAAACTTTACTGGTATGGTTGACGGTGTGGTTAGGGAAAATTTGACTAATAAAAATTATCCTGTTATTTTGGGTTCTGGCGCCCTTTTGCCTGATTTTGAAAAGCAATTGATTGATATGAAGAAAGGTGAAAATAAGAAATTTACCATTGATATTCCCAAGCCGAATGACCCTAAAGCTCGGGGAGAAAGAGCCCAGTTTACTGTTAATATGCTTTCTGTTTGCGAGGTGATATTACCCCCAAAGGATGATAAATTAGCAGTTGCCTATGGCCATAAAAAGTATGGGGAGTTGGAAAGGGCAGTTGCCGAAAGTATAGAGGGAGAAAAGCGCTTACGCTGGCAAAGAACGCTTGAGGCAAAGGTGATAGAAAAAGCATTGCCCTTAATTGAGTGTGAAATACCACAAAGTTTGGTGCAGAGAGAATCAGCAAGAGTTATTGAACAAATGCAAAAAAACATGCGTTTAGAGGGACCAGCTTTTGAGCAGTATCTTTCATCTTTGAAAAAAACCAGGCAGGATTTAGAAAAGGATTTATTGCCTTCGGCAGTAAAGAATGTTAAAATTGGGTTTTTATTAGGGGAAGTAGTCAAACGAGAAAAAATTGATCCCAAAAGCCAAGATTCGGCCCAAAGGGCAATTAATCGTTTAATCGAAATTACAACCGGGATAAAAGTAATAGAGTAATAATCGCCCCGAAGGGGCTAGTAGTAAAGTAATAGAGTAAAAAAGTAAAAAAGTAAAAAAGTAATAAAGTAATAAAGTAATCTAATTACTAGTGAGGACGAGCGAAGCGAGGACGAACGATTATTGCTTTACTACTAACGAAGTGATTAATACTAGCGTAGCGTTTATTGCTTTAATGCTAACAAAAAGTAATAGAGTACAAAAAGGAATAATAAAGTGAAAAAACGTGTTTTAATTACTGGTATTACTGGTCAGGATGGGTCTTATCTAGCTGACTTTCTGCTAGAAAAAGGTTACGAAGTTTATGGGATGGTTCGCCGCTCCTCAACTGAGAATTTTGAACGGATTAAACATATTAAAAATAAAATTACCTTAATTCAGGGTGATCTCTTGGACCAGATGTCAATGATTTCTATTATGCAGGAGGCCAAACCAGATGAAATTTATAATTTGGCCGCCCAATCCTTTGTCCCCACTTCTTGGACAAAGCCGATTTTAACCGGAGAATTCACTGCCTTGGGGGTAACCCGGATGCTGGAAGCGATGCGGTTGGTTTGTCCCAAAGCCAAATTTTATCAGGCTTCTTCATCAGAGATGTTTGGTAAAGTCAAAGAATCTCCCCAAAATGAAGATACACCTTTTCATCCCAGAAGTCCTTACGGCGTGGCCAAAGTTTATGGTCATTATATTACTGTTAATTACCGGGAGTCCTATGACTTGTTTGCTGTTTCAGGTATTTTATTTAACCATGAGTCCCCTCGTCGAGGTAAGGAATCTGTGACCCGGAAAATTTCTGATGGGGTGGCAAGGATAAAACTGGGACTTGAGAAAAAACTTCTTTTAGGTAATCTTGATGCCCGGCGGGACTGGGGCTTTGCCGGAGATTACGTGCGGGCAATATGGCTAATGTTGGGACAGAAAAAACCTTCTGATTTTGTTGTTGGGACGGGCCAAACACATTCTGTGCGGGAATTTTGTCACGAAGCTTTCAAGGTTGTCGGTTTAGATTGGCGCAAATTTGTTAAAGTTGATAAAAAATTCATTCGGCCGGCAGAGGTGGAGAAGCTCTGTGCCAATCCTGCCCGAGCCCATAAAATCCTTGGCTGGAAGCCAACAGTTACTTTTAGGCAGTTGGTTAAAATCATGGTTCGGGCCGATTTAGAAAGAGTTGAGAGAGAAATCGCTAACAATAAAATGACTTTTAAAGATTAAGGAGGCGGCATTGAAAATACTAGTGACGGGTGGAGCAGGCTTTGCCGGCCAATGGCTGCTGGCTTATTTAAAAGAAAAACAACCAAAAGCTGATCTCTACAATCTTGATAGAGCACCAGCAAAAATAGCCACCTCTATCCTCTGCGATCTTTTAGATCTAAAAAAAATCAATAATATTGTTACGGAAATTGCACCAGATCAAGTTTATCATTTGGCTGCCTTTGCTTCAGCTGCCTCTCTGGAATATGATTTAATTTTTAAAGTTAATGTTGGGGCAACGGAAAATATCCTTAAAGCTCTCGCCCAAACTGGCAAAAAAGTCAAAATTTTATTAATCAGTTCTCTATATGTCTATGGTACGGTGCCGGTACCGGCAAAAGAGACCAATCCTTTGGATCCTCATGGCGTCTACGCCCAGAGTAAAGCAGAAATGGAGAAATTAGCCCAAAAATATGGTTCTAATCGTTTACAAATAGTTATTGTTCGACCAGCTAACCATACAGGACCAGGCCAGCGCCTTGGTTTTGTTATTCCTGATTTTGCCTATCAGATTGCTCAGATTGAAGCCAAAGGGCAGAAGCCGGTCCTTAAAGTAGGCAATCTTTCCCCTCGGCGGGATTTTTTGGATGTTAGGGACGTTGTTTCTGCTTATCATCTTTTGATGAAAAAAGGCCCAAGCGGAGAGGTTTATAATATTGCTACTGGCCATCCCTATACTATTGAGGAGATTTTGAATAAACTTTTGGCTTTGGCAAAAGTAAAAATTAAAATAGTTTCCGATAAAAGTAAATTGCGCAAGGTTGATTTACCCTTATCTTCAGGCAATCCTACCAAAATTAAAAAAATAGGCTGGCAACAAAAAATCGGCCTTGACCAAACCCTAAAAGATGTGCTAAATTACTTCCGTGGGATAAGGAGGTGATGCCCTTCGTAGGTCTTGACGAAGGGTTTTTTCTTTGATAGAATATTCTTGGAGTGAAAATGTCATATCTTGTCCCCACAGTTTTGGAGAAGAGTCAATTTGGCGAGCGGGCTTATGATATTTATTCCCGGTTACTCAAAGAGCGGATTATCTTCCTTGGTGGGCCGATTGAAGATGAAATTGCCAATTTAGTTATTGCCCAAATGCTTTTCCTTGATTCGGAAAATTGTAAAGATGATATCTACCTTTACATCAACTCCCCTGGTGGAGTTGTGACAGCTGGTTTAGCAATTTATGATACAATGCAGTATATCAAATCAGATGTTTCCACCATTTGCGTTGGTCAGGCGGCCTCTGCAGCAGCAATTTTACTTGCTGCAGG
>CAYYXM010000056.1:0-4980 GCA_964475725.1 uncultured Candidatus Saccharibacteria bacterium
TAAAATAGAGTCAACCTCGTCAACAATGGCAAAATATTGGGCTTTTTGGGCCTTTTGCGACAAGTCATAAACCATATTGTCGCGTAGATAATCAAAACCGAATTCATTGTTAGTGCCGTAGGTAATGTCGCAATGATAGGCCTCTTGACGGGAGCAGGGAATTAAATCAGGCATATCGGGGACAATGCCGGCTTGGGGCTGTTCCTCCTTTGGATGATTGGATGATCGGATGATTGGATGATCGGGGGAGCGGCCGGGTTGGTAGCGGTAAGAAACGCCCAAGTTTTGGATGATACCAACTGACAGCCCCAACAAATTATAAACCGGGCCCATCCAATTGGCGTCACGGCGGGCAAGATAATCGTTGACAGTCACCAGATGAGCGCCTTTGCCAGTCAGGGCATTAAGATAAAGTGGCAGGGTGGCGACCAAAGTTTTTCCCTCACCAGTTTTCATTTCAGCGATTTTGCCCTGGTGGAGAATAATTCCGCCCAAAAGCTGGACGTCAAAATGGCGCTGGCGCAGAGTTCGTTTGGCTGCCTCCCGCACCAGGGCAAAGGCCTCAGGTAGGAGGTCATCCAGTTTTTCGCCCTTGGTTAATCGCTGTTTAAATTCTTCAGTTTTTTTGGGTAGGTCGTTGTCTTTGAGCTTTTCAAAATCTTTCTCCAGCGCATTTACTTTTTCAACCACCGGCTGGAGTTTTTTCAATTCTCGTTCATTGGGATCGCCAAAAAGTTTGTCTAAAAACTTAATCATCGTAACCCTATTTTACCATAAATTAACCTAAAAAGAAAGAATATAAAAAAATGCCCCGCGCCGATATTCTGGCGCGGGGCATCACTTCTAGCCGGTCCGCTCGAGCAATCCGAGCTCGAAGCCGATGGCTTCGAGCTCTTGAAGCGTGGCCACTTTGCCTTCCGGCAAGCGGCCTTTCATACTTAGCAGGATCGCACGATCTCCGGGCTCCATTTGAATGGAAACCCGATTGACCGGCATCTCCACCTCAAGGAGGAGTGAGAGGGCAGAAGCGGCCGCCTCATGCCCAACAGCAGAAACGAACTGAGTCTCGGTTACAAGGCTTTGAGCGGCCTTAATCGAGATCGGCTGGAAGCGGTACTCCCCATAGTTAGGGAGTACTCGAGCAGAAAGAATGTACAACATTGCTTCCCTCCAGGCCTCTAGCGTTCCACCAGATGGTGGAATCGATGGGGATTGGCCCATTTCCCCCATTCCTTCGCTACCAAGGGAAGGGTGCCTGGTAGCAGGAATTCTCATTTTCAAAGAACTCCTTATTATAGCACAAAATTAGGATTTTGTCAAGAGTAAAAGGCAATCTTAAATGGAAGGAATAAAAAAAGAGGGACGTCAGCCCCTGGAATCCAGCGATGACTGGAAACCAAGGACTAACGCCCCAAAGGGCCTAAAGCCCATTCCCGATAATACTACCGAGCGAGGACGACAGAACCAAAGTGGCCGATGCTGGTACTGCCAACACCGTACGTAGTGAAGCGGAGTCCCTCATCGTAGCCGTTGAAGCAGGGAGCGAAGTCGAACCCGCGGAAGTAATAGAAACGGTAGCGGTCACCAGGACAGTCGAGCCACAAATGGCCATAGCCTGGCAGACGATCAGGATGGGTGATAAGACCATTGCCCACCAACCAGCTACAGCCAGGAATGCCCGAGATGAGATTCTCGTTTTCCCAGTGAGCGGCCAGGATAGAATGGCCAGCTAGTCGCCGTCCGAAACTTATGGGCCGGCAGGCGAAATCACCCTTGATGCTGGCCTCCAGCTCCTGGAACCAAACGGGGAGGATCTCCTCGGGGAGGAACTGATCCGAACCCATCTGCCTTTGACAGTAGTCGCCAGATGGCAGCGGAAATCTGGGCACAAGCGGGAAGAGAATCTCCTCGCAGAGCTTACCCCAGAGACCTTGACCCTTCTCCCCTCGGGCAACATCTTCCCAGGGGTTGCCCAAGCCGAGCGTGGCTGCTACCTTGCCCGGCAGGGGAAAGACCAGAAGGCCGTCATAGACCTTGACAGATTCTCCGGTAAGCGGAAAGACAAAGGTCTGTTCCCAGATATCCTGCCTTGCCAGCCATTTTTTGGCCATCTCAGGCAGGCCATCGGCCTTGAGACCCCGATAGGCAGCCTCAAGGATTTGGAGTTGTTCCTCCCAGGTCTTCATCTGAAAACCTGGCGGGTAATCCCAGTCTGGCTCGATAATGAAGTAGGGATTTTGGTTCGATAACTGCTGAGCCTTTGTCCACTCGAGCATCTCGTTGATCATCCTCCTTGCCACCGCTTTGGGGGGTGGCCCCGTTTTTCCCGCTAAAGGCGAAATTTTGCCTTGTTCAGGTTCATTATTTTAACCATTAATATTATATAGCACAAAAACCCCTAAAAGTCAATAGTTAGAGAGCAGTAATCAATAATTTTTATTTTCTGAGTCCTAATTTGGTTTCCACTTTTTCCAGACGCTTTTTGTATTCTAAAAATTCATCCCGCCGCACCATCTCAGTGGCTAAAAACATTAGAGCTGAAATATCGCGTCTAATTTCTTGATGTTCCTTTTTGTCTTCCGCTGCTAATTTATCAACTCTTCCACCAATATCAATAAATCCTTTTTGAGTCATCTGGGCTAATTTTTCTAGAGTCATCTTTTGCGGCATTTTGTGTTCTGTAATTCTATTATCTATCTTTAATTTTCTTTGTCAACATAATCAATGAGCAATGAACAGTGAGACGAGAGGCTCGCTTCTCCCTCTTCTATAATTTTAGCGGGTGGGAGTGGTATCCACTTCTGAAAGACTGCACAGGCAAGCGGGCAGGGTGGCCGCCATGGCGGCCGAGCGAGCCGAGCACAAGCGAGTTCCCTCGCTGGGGGAACGAGCGGTCTGGAAGAAGGGATACCCGACCAGGCCCCGCTTTACTCTCCAACTTCTCCTCAATCTTATCCCACGAGTACTTTTGAAGAACCTGTCGCTCCGCTCCAGAACCTTGATTTCACTGCGTTCAATGGGGAAAACGCGAGCCCACCACTACTTTTTCATGATACCTTTCAATATGGCGGGCAAAACGATCTTCAACTAAATCAAAAGCCGAAGTAAAATCATTCGTACTCTCTTCCAAATGGAGCGGCCCTTTCACGTGAGACAACTGGGCAGTGATGGCAACTTTTTTGTCATTACCGCCTTTGGAGCCCATCAAATCATCCAAAACTACATCCACTATTGTCGGCTCCAAAACCATTTTTTCATATTTCAAAATCTTATCCTCAATATAATCTTCTAATTCTGGCTGTGATTTGGTATGACGAAAGGTAATTGTAATTTTCATCTATTTTAATTAATATTATACCACTTATGCTCCATCAACTAACTATTCTGTAACCTATCAGATAAATTGTAAGCATTAACATGTCTGAAATATCCTAAATATGATTGCAAACTCTCATAAGATTTTTCTGGCTTACGCTTAAGCATCCTTTTCATATTTCTCAATATCCTTTCAGTTGTTCTTTTCCTTGGTAAATTAAAACCGCTTGAATTAATATAGCCGACAAAATCTATGCCCCAGTATAATTTCCGAAGATATGTTTTTTGGGGATGAATTTTTAACTTTAATCTCCTGCCAAGAAATTTCTCAATCTCCGCTAAATAACTTATCAGTAAACGAGGATCTCTGCCAAGCAATATAAAATCATCTGTATATCGCAAATAATATCTAACTTTTAATTTGTGTTTTACAAACTTATCTAAAACATCCAAATAAAGATTGGCAAATAATTGGGAGGTAATATTTCCCAAGGGCATTCCTTTACCCGGCTGGCAATGAAAACTTTTAATAATATGGCGCAAAAGTCCCATCAGTTTTTTATCTTTAATCCTCCTCTGAAGTATATCTATTAAAATCTCGTGGTCAATATTGTCAAAAAACTTTTTAATATCGCATTTCAACGACCAACAGGGTTTGGTAAAATTTCCACTAATTTTTCTAGTTAATTGAACCAATCTTTGAAATGCTCTGTGAGTTCCTTTCTCTTCACGGCAGGAATAACTGTCAAAAATAAAAGTTCTATCAAAAGTGGGATAGAGTATTCGATAAACGGCATGGAAAAGCAATCGGTTGGAAACTTTGGCTTTGCTGATTAGCCGTGGCTTGGGATCGGTGATACGAAACTGCTGGTAGGAAATTCTTGGCAAACTGCCGGTTTTTAAATTTTGGGCAAGTGTGAAAATATTATCCTCAAGATTGAGTTCAAATACTTGGACATCGGGCTTACTTCGTTTGCCTTGGCGAAACTCTTCCCAGGCGGCAAAAAGATTTTCCTCTGATATAATTAAATTAAAGGCGCCATCGTGAATAACAACTCTTTTAAGCCCCCCCCCACGGGTTTTTCTAAAAATATTCCCCTTGTTTTGAAACTTTATGATTTTTATCGGCTGTTTCATGGTTTACTTAATAAATTCCCCAAAAATGAAAAATATACTCTCGGCCAAACCATTGAGCAAACTACTTTGGATATTATTAAAGATATTTTTGCCTGCAGTTCTCCTGAAAGATTAGTCCGCAAAAGCTACCTCAATTCTGCCAGTGTTAAATTAGATCTTCTAAAACTTTTGGTTAGGTTGGCCTATGATATCAAAACCATTAATCAAGGAGCATATCTAAGAACGCAAACATTACTGCAGGAAATTGGCAGGATGCTGGGCGGTTGGATAAGAAGTATAAAATGACACTCCGAGGAACGCCACGGGCAGACTGTAGTGGTCGTTGGCATAGTTGGCATCGTTCGTATCGAACTTGAGCTGGTCGTCGTTGAAATTGAAGTAGGGCGAGTTTGACCAGTTGCCGTCGGCGCACCAGTTATTGCCTTTTGTTTATCCGTGGCACTGTCCTTCGAATAATCTCAGGACTGTATTTTTATTAAGAGGCAGGAAAAATCCATCCTCTAAATCTTAACAAAGGCAAGGAGTGTA
>CAYYXM010000057.1:0-4745 GCA_964475725.1 uncultured Candidatus Saccharibacteria bacterium
ACAAGGTATCCGTAGGGGAATCTGCGGATGGATCACCTCCTTTCTAGGGAGAATCCCGACTTTATGTCGGGGAAAGAAGTCGAATTTACAGATTTTGGAAAATTTTCGTTCTTGCAGTCAAATAATCTCTTGGTCTCAAAGCTACTTGGCAACGGGGTATTTTTTTAGTATGATAGAAGAACGAGGGCGCGTCTCTGTGAATTTGGATAAATGGGCGGTTAGCTCAGCTGGTTAGAGCGCATCTCTGTAAATTTGCGCGCGTAGCTCAGCTGGCCTCTGGCTCTTCAAGCCAAAGGCTCGGAGAGTTAGCCTCCGGCCCAGAGGGCCGTAGGCCCGGAGGGGGCGCTTCTATGTTTATTGACAAATGGGTGCGTAGCTTCCACCTACGCTAAAGCTTCGGCGGACAGGCAATGGTAGACCCGCCTGCGTTCAATCTCTTAGCGAAATAGATGATTATTTCTCTTCGCTAAATAGATTTCACTTCGGTGGGCAGGGCACTTCTCTGGTAATTTTGGGCGCATAGCTCAGCGGTTACCCCGATAAAACTCCTTTCTGCTTATTGAATTACATTCAATCACGCTGAAGCGTCATTTACGGGGCAAGGAGCGCATCTCTGGTAATTTTTGGGCGGTTAGCTCAGTGGTAGAGCGCTTCTCTGTAAATTTCGGGCGTGTAGCTCAATGGTAGAGCGCTTCTCTGTAAATTTCGGGCGTGTAGCTCAATGGTAGAGCGCATCTCTGATAAGGATGAGGTTGGAGGTTCGATCCCTCCCACGCCCACCATACAAGCCCGAAATTTCTAACGAGCGAAGCGAGTTTCTAAGGAAGAGGTCCCTGGTTCAAATCCAGGTGCGCCCACCACTAGCCCAAAATTTGGTCGCGAAGCGAATATGTCGCGAGCGAATATAAGGAAGTGGTCGTCCCGCTTAGCGGGACCGCACCCACCATTTGTCAATATCGTGGCAATAGCCACCTAAGGATGAGGTTGTCCTACCGGATTTGTGATTTTTCATTTATTCAGGCGTTTTTTATTTCTATCTTTTACCTTTTAACTTTTAACTTATGTTAATTACCACCCATCTTTTAACCGGAGCAGCCATTGGCCAGGCAAGTGACAGTATATTGCCGGCTTTTTTTATTAGTTATATTTCCCATTTTTTTCTTGATATGCTGCCGCATTGGGAAGCAACTTTGCTCGGTGGTAAACAAAAATTAACATACAGTAGAATACAGATTATTATTACTGCTATTGACGGAATTATTGGTACTATTTTAGTAATTTTGATTGTTTTTAAAAGTGATAATATTTGGCCTATTATTGCTGGAGCAACTGGAGCTATTTTACCAGATGTCTTTGATAATATTCCCCTTTGGATGCAATTTTTTCGCCAGACCAAGCCCTTTTCTTATCTTTGGGAATTCCACCGCGACATTCATTTTCCGCTTCAACCAAAATACTGGTATTGGGGCCTGCCTTTGACTATAATTATTACTGGAGGGCTTCTGTGGTATTTACTCGGATAGTGGTTTTTATAATCGCACTGGTGATTGGCATTTGTTTAATGCACTACAATGAATGGCTGGTGAGAACAGTCGGTAAAGCCGAATATGCCGAACGGATTTTAGGCTCCGGTGGCTCCTATACAATGTGGAAAATTTTGGGAGTAATTGTTATAATTCTGGGAGTGATTTATCTTTTGGGAGTGATATAATTAAAAAAAATGAAGTCACACCAAAAAGGGCCGGCAGGCCCTTTTTGGTGTGTAGAATATTTATAGATTAATAGTAGGGTGGTTGCAGAGTAGTAGCTGCGGCGTCAACTAACATAATTTGATCAAAATAAGCAGTAGCTATATCGGTTGAACTACCTGAACAGTATAAATGTAATGTTAAATGTGACTTTACACCATCAGGTGGAACAAAAGCTTTACTATAAGTTCTCCACTGTCCAGTAGTTAAAATAAAATTATAATCGGAGAGTTTTTTGCCTGTTGAAGAATCCCAAAAAGTATAAGCGACTTTACAATTCAAAGTTTTGGAAAGAGGTGTATAGGCTGAAAAACTAAGAAGATATTTTGTAGAAGATTCTAAGGGAATACTTTTACTTCTTAATTCTATTTTCTGTGATTTGCCTACTACAATAGATAAGAAGTGTCGCGTACCCAAACTCTTATCATAAGAATGTCCTAATTCTAAATATTTTTGGGTAGTACTAACAGGAGCAAATTCCCATCCCAAAGGTGGTTGATCCAACATTAATGCGTTACCCCACACTACAACCTTAGGATATTCAAAACGCCCGTCTATTCCATTTTCAGTGAGTAAATCTAATCTTGCATCACCGCTAGCAGGGGCAGGAATATCAGTTGTTGCAGCTTTTGGTTTAATCTGGCCCGAAGCATATAAATAGAAAAGGATACTTTCCGCAACAAGTGCTAAAATTAAGACTATTATTGTAATAGTCACCGCACGTAGTCTCATTTGAAATCACCTCCTTTCTTTGCTTTAATTCAATTATAATACATATACATATACATATACACTAAACCATATAAGTAATGAAAATTAAACAAGTTATCCACAGAATATTGCAAAATCATGATCTCTGGCCATGGCTAATTTTTGCTCTAATCTCTCTTTTTATTATCGGTCCCCTTCTATCCCGCGGCTATATTTTGACTTTAGACCATACTTTTACCCCAACCATCCATAAATCTGTGGGGACAGTTGGTTCTTATCTTTACATTTGGCACTATTTTTTGTGGCTTTTAAATCATATTATCCCTAGTTGGCTGATTGAAAAAATCTGGTTATTTTTAATCTTCTTTTTGGCAGGAGTCGGGGCATATCAGTTGGCACCTATTAAAAGCATACTGGCTAAAACTTTTGCCGGTTTACTCTATATTTTTAATCCCTTTGTTTACTCCCGTTTTCTCTATGGTCAATGGAATCTTTTGACTGCTTATGCCCTTTTTCCCTTTGTGGCAAAAATATTTCTCCAGTTTTTAGAAAAGCCCAACTGGAAAGATGGACTTAAAGCTGTTCTTTTTTTAACTATCATTGCCATTGTTCATCTGCGCACCCTGACAATTTTTGCTGTTTTTGGTTTGGTGGCGTTAATTTTTCATCTTTATCCTTTGAAGAAGCAATACCTAACGAAATTAGCAGTGGGAATAGCTTTAATGCTCATCGGCTTTGTAGCTTTGAATCTTTATTGGATTTTGCCATTTTTTACTGCTCAATCCAACCAATCACTTTTCTCTGCCGGGCCAGAAAATCTTGGCTTATTCTCTACAGTTTCTGACCCCCAATACAGCTTGCTTTTTAATGTCGGGGCTATGTATGGCTTTTGGGGCGACAATGAAGGCCGATATTTATTGATTAAAAATTTTATTCCTTTTTGGCCAGTGTTATTTTTGTTTTTGCTTTGTTTTGTCTTTTTGGGCTTAGGGGGTGGGTTAGCCCAAAAAGAGAGCCGTCGAAAAACTTTAATGTGGTTTTGTGTGACAATTTTAGCCATATTTTTATCAGCCGGGCCAGCCCTGCCATATCTTGATACTATTTATAACTGGTTATACAATCATATTTTCCTTTTTAAATCTTTTCGGGAAACTGAAAAATTTTCTCTTTTGATTGTTTTGGGCTATTGTTGGCTGGCCAGTTTTGGTCTGGCAATGCTTTTGAAAATTTTTGCCAAGAAAATTATTTTAACTACTGTTATTGGAGTGGCGGCTCTGTTTTTGCCGATTATTTATACTCCGATTTTACCTTTTGCTGGCTGGGGACAACTCAAAGCCATCCAATATCCCCAATCTTGGTATCAAATTAATCAAATTACAGCCCAAGATAAAAGCCAATTTAAAATGCTTTTTTTGCCCTGGCACCGCTATCTTGCCCTCAATTTTGCCAGTGGCAAAATTGTTGAAAATCCGGCGCCCGGCTTCTTTGATAAAGAAACCATTGCCGGCGACAATATTGAAATGGGCACTGTTTATACCCAGAGCACCAGCCCGGTTTCCAAAGAAATTGAAGAAAACATTGTTTTTTCCAGTGATTGTAACAAGTTTTCCCAGACGCTTAGAGATATTGACATCAAATATGTCATTTTAGCCAAAGAGGTAGATTGGCAAAATTACCAGTACTTCTCAAATTGCCGGCTGAAAAATATATTTGAAGCCAATGAACTAATTTTATACCAAAATCTGGATTTAGAAGAACCTGTCGCTTCGCTCCAGAACCTTGATTTCTTTGAAATAAGAGAAAAAGTGATAGAATAAGGTTGGTGCGGGGAAATATGGCATATGTTTATATCTTAAGAAGCAAAAAAGATCGCAGATTGTATATTGGATCAGCTAAGAATCTTAAAAATCGAATCAAGGAACACATAAATGGTTTGGTTTTGAGCACGAAAAACAGAAGGCCTTTACTATTAATTGGATGGAGAGAATTTGCTGATATTAAAAATGCAGCATTATGGGAGAAAAAGTACAAAAATAGTCATGGGCAACTCGAGAGGGATATTAAAAATAGTAAAATAATTTTGTATAAACATAGGCATAGAGTCTAATGGGCGCCGCCCAGAGGGCTCGTTCCGACAGAGTCTCTAGACGGCGTCTGCCCGGCGGGCCCGTAGTTCAGTGGTAGAATGCCTGCTTTGCATGCAGGAGGTCAGGAGTTCGAATCTCCTCGGGTCCACCATATTGGACGAAATCCGAACTTTCTTTGAGCAAAATCCAGAGGATTTTG
>CAYYXM010000058.1:0-4716 GCA_964475725.1 uncultured Candidatus Saccharibacteria bacterium
TATCAGCTGCCATCTCCAAAACTAATATTTTGGGATAGGGCGCAATTAAATACCAAAGCATTTTGAAAAATGACCAAATTAAGATAAAAGGCCAAGTTAAAAGAGATGGTGATTTTTTGAAACTCAAAATAGCTAAAGGAAGTCCCAGCTCATTGTTTAAATTGCCAGTGCTTTTTCCAGTTTTGGGATATTTTTCCCGCAAAACTGCGAAAACTGCCTCTTTGGTTGAACTTTTGCCAACTGAACCAGTAATGGCAATAATTTCTGGCTTATGGCGAGATAAAACTATTTTGGCCAAATTGCGCAAAATAGCGAAAAGTATAGAAAGAAAAAATCTCTTCATATCCATATCCTACCAGATTAGAGTCCGAATTTCCATTAAATGACTAATATCTAAGTGCTCTAATTGACCTAATTAATCATCAATTATTCAATGTCTAATTGTCATTTTGTCATTGGGATTTATTTAGAAATTAGGTTAATTAGTCATTAGAAATTTTAGTACTACCCTGTCGGTGCAATCTTCGAATAATTAACAAGCCATTTGGCAATTTCGCCAAACAAGGGTGCGGCCGAGGACTCGGCAAATTCCACATTTTTAGGGTTATCCAGCCGAACCAACATTACAATTTGGGGATCACTGGCCGGAAAAAATCCCCCAAAAGAACCAATGGAGCGATCCGTAAAATAACCACCGGCTGGGTTGGCTACTTGAGCAGTGCCAGTTTTACCTGCTACTTTATATCCTTCCACTTGTGCTTTTTTACCATGACCTCGTTCTACCACTGATACCATCATGGCAACAATTTTATTAGCCGTATCTTCCTTAATAACCTGTCGGACTTCCTGTGTCGTAACTGGCTCTTCCTTGCCATCGGAATAAATAATTTTATCAACGATTTTTGGCTTTAAAAGTTTGCCTTTATTAGCTATTGTCCCTAGGGCTGATATCATTTGCAAAGGGGTAATAGAAATACCTTGGCCAAAGGCCGCTGTAGCTTTATTAACTGGTCGCCACTGAGCCAGTGGCCGCAAAAGGCCTGGCGTCTCTGTATCCATTTCAATACCTGTTTTTTTGCCAAAACCAAAATTTTCAAAATATTGATACATCTGGCTATTCTCCATCTTTTCTGACACCCAAACCATAGCTACATTGTCAGAATTCTCCAATACTTGAGTCATAGTTTCCCTGCCAAAAGCCTTATCTTGAGCAGTGTGAATTTTATAACCCTGAACTGTCACCATATTGGAAAAAACATCTTCTGTATCCGGCTCGACTTTGCCTAAGTCCATTGCTGTTGCCATGACAACCGGTTTCATAATTGAACCCGGCTCCCAGGCTGAGGATATAACAGGATTTTGAAAAATCCAGTTATCCTCCTTTTTTACTTGGTTAAAATTATTAGGATCAAAATTAGGAAAACCAGCCATAGCTAATATACCACCAGTTTTAACATCCATTATTACAATTGAACCAGAATCCGCCTGATATTTTTCTACTCCTTCTTTTAATTTGCCCTCGATGTAAAATTGAATATTGCGATCTAGGGTAGTAATAATTGTCGCGCCCTCTTTGGGTTTAGTCATTTTTTGGATATTAATTGGTCGGCCTTTAGCGTCTCGTTCTGATGCAATATCGCCAACAAAACCTTTCAAAATATCATTAAAATAACCTTCCAGCCCATATTGACCTTCGCCTTGGGCATTAACAAAACCGAGTACTTGACCGGCCAAATTTCCCTCGGGATAAAAGCGAACATTCTCCGGTATAATCATAACGCCAGGTAAATTTAACCCACTTATTTTATCGGCTACTTCTGGTTCAACTTTGCGCTTAAGCGGTGGTATATATAAGGCGTTTCCTGTGATTTTTTCTTTAATTTCTTTTTGATCCATGCCTAAAAGGGGGGCTAATTTTTCAGATACTTGCGATGAATCTTTAATATTGCGTGGAATAGCAGTAATGGTATATTTTTCTAAATCAGCAGCTAAAATATTAGCAGAACAATCTAAAATTTTTCCCCGGCGGGCGGGAATTTCTTGGGCAATATTATGCTGTTTTTGAGCCAAAGATAAATAATTCTGATGCTCGCTAATTTGTTTTTGAAAAAGACGAAAAATAAGTCCAATACCTAATATAAAAATTAAGGCAGAAATAAAACCTATTCGAACGCTAATAGGTGTTGAGTGATTTTTAGGTTTAATCATCGTTAAAAATAGGTATTAACAGCATCAATTGACCTTATCAATTGGTTGTAATCCTAGTGCATTTTGGGCGTCTTTAATCTGATTAAGAGATTTAAGCCGAATTGTTTCCAACTGTAATCTTTCATTTTCTGCTTCTATTTTATCTCTTTTATCCTCCAGGTCTCGAAACTTATAATTTTTTGTTGTCTGTTGGGTATTTTGGGCCAAATAGAAAAGAGCGGCAGCTGCTAAAATAGCAATTCCTATGAATCGGACAGATAAAGGCCCGATTTTTAAACTTTTAGATATTGTCCGTCGCCGGTTACCCGGCAAATACAACGGTGATTTGGTAAGTAACATATCCCTCCCTAAAAATAGAATTTTGAATATAGAATTAAGAATTATGAAAATAAATTTTATTCTTTATTCATGATTCACTATTCTCTATTCTTTCTCTGCCACTCGCATCTTAGCTGAGCGGCTGGCGGGATTTTCTTTAATCTCCTGCCAGCTTGGCCGTAGAGGTTTTTTTGTTAATATTTTTAACCTTTTTTCTCCTTTGAAGAAATTCTTGACAATTCTATCCTCGTTAGAGTGAAAGCTAATAACAACCAATCTTCCACCTCTATTTAATATATCAACGGCTTGGGGTAAAACTTTTTGTAAGTTTTCCAATTCTTGATTAACCTCAATGCGCAAGGCCTGAAAAACACGAGTGGCTGGATGAATTTGTCCCATTCTGCGGGAGAAATCTTTGGCAAAGCCAAACATTTTGCCTCGTCTGGATACAACCGTTGCAACCAAATCAGCCAGTTGCGCAGATCTGGTAATTTTTTCCTTTTGGCGCGCCTCTACAATTGCTTTGGCAATTCTTCGGCTATAGCGCTCATCAGCAAGACGCCAGAAGATATCAGCTAGTTGATTTTCTGGATATCTATTGATGATGTATTGGGCATCTTTGGGACTGCCGGGGTTGTAGCGCATATCCAACGGCTCATCTTTTTGGAAGGAAAAACCTCTGCCACCCTGTAACAGCTGCCAGCTGGACATGCCAAGATCTAATAATATCCCATCAACTTTACCAAAATCATTGTCTTTTGCCACTTTATCAAGTTTGGTATAGTTTGAGATTACAATCTTAACTCTTTGATCAAAATTTTTCAGGTTTTTGGAAGCTATTTGGACGATTTGAGGATCCCACTCTATCCCTAATAATTGTCCAGTGGGAGAAGCGGCTTCCAAAATATTTTTAGCATGTCCACCTTCACCCAAGGTGGCATCAATATATTTTTTATGTGGTTTATTCTGTGAAGGTGCAAGATATTTTATGGTTTCAATGGCCATAACAGGTATGTGTGTCATTAATTTTCCTTTCCCTCCGTTTTGACCCTCCTGCTGACAGGCCGGAGATTTTGCGGAGGCCTGCTATGGCCAGCAGCAGGGAAGAAAATTTGCCCCTCCTTAATTTTTGTTTTCTTTAATCGGATCATCCCCTCAAGAGGTATATGTCAGATTAAAGCTAAAGTCGGGTTTTTGTTTTCTCCCCACTGCTGGTCAATCAATATAATTAATAATTTAAAATGCAAAATTAAAATTCAAAATTCAAAATTAGATTCCCAGATTGGAAAGATGCTTTTCAATTGTAACTGCTTCTTTTTCTGTTTTTGCTTTATAAGACTTCCAGAGTTTTTCATCCCAGATTTCAATCCAGTTATAAACCCCACAAAGCATGACCTGATTTTTTAACTTGGCAAAATCACGCAAAAAAGCCGGCAGAAGAATACGTCCTTGCCGGTCAAAATGAACCTCCACTGCACCAGAAAACATTAATCGCGCAAAGGCCCGTGCTTTGGGATCAGATAACGGAAGAGAAGTAAGTTTGGCAGCCAATTTTTCCCACTCTTGCCTGGGATAAATAGCAAGACAGGTCTCATTGACTGATCTTGCTACAGCTCCGCCATCTTTGAGGATTTTTCGAAAACGGAAAGGTATAGCCAACCTCCCCTTAGCATCAATAGAATGTGAAAATTCTCCAATAAACATAATTAAATGATTAGATTATTAGAAGATTAGAGAATTAGAGAATCGAAGGATTATCCACAAAATAAGTTACTTATCCCCACTTTTATCCACAATTTAGTCAATCATCACCATTATAACCCACTTAGATTGGCTGTCAAGTACCTTTTCCACACATGAAGCTTCTCACGGTAAGCAATGGGATATCCTTTCGATCAAGCCCCGCTATAGCGGGGCTGGGTGTTTTAATCCTCAGCTTCGCCCGGATTAAAAGAACCCACTCAAATTGCTTGTCAAGCCCCGAACTAGAACAAAGTTCAGTTCGGGGCGCAGACCCCGTAGACGACACTCCTGTAATAACAGGATGTAATCCCTGCCCGCCGCTCAATCTCATTGCCAACTAGGTGATTTTTTCTGAATAGTGTGAAGAAACAAGGTTCTTGAAAAGGTTCTTTTTCCTCTTGGCAATATAAGAACCTGTCGTTTTACTCCAGAACCTTGTTATTCACT
>CAYYXM010000059.1:0-4603 GCA_964475725.1 uncultured Candidatus Saccharibacteria bacterium
ACAATATCGGCAATGGAGCCGGTAATAACTGGGACGCGAATAGCTAAACCATCAAATTTCCCTCGAATATCTGGAATAACCTCAGCGGCTGAAAGGGCGGCGCCGGTAGTAGTGGGAACAATATTGTAGGCGGCAGCCCTTGCTCGGCGCAAATCCTTATGAGGACCATCCTGCAGGTTTTGATCAGCAGTATAGGCATGAATAGTGGTCATCATTGCCTTCTCTATCCCAAGAGTATCAGAGATAATTTTGACTACTGGTGTTATGCAATTAGTCGTGCAGGAAGAGTTGGAAATAATTTTTTCCTCTCCTATTTTATCGTCATTGACTCCAATAACAAAGGTTTTAATTTCACCATCTTTTGGTGGAGCAGAAATAATCACTCGTTTGGCACCAGCATTAATGTGTTTTTGGGCATCGGCTTTTTGTGTAAAGAGACCAGTTGATTCCACCACAACATCAATTTCCAGCGGCCGCCAAGGCAATTTTTCTGGGTTGGGCTGGGAAATAATGCCCAGAGAGTATTTATCATCAATAATTATCTCGCCACTTAAATGATCTTTCAGAGATTTATCTTGTCCGGTAACTTCATTTGGCAAAATACCATAAGCGCTGTCGTATTTGAGAAGATGAGCCAAAGTTGTGGCAGGTGATAAGTCATTAGCACAAATTATATTAGAATGGACTTCTTTATCTAAAGCTACCCGCAAAAGGGAACGGCCAATTCGACCAAAACCATTGATAGCTATACGCATTATAACCTCCGCTCCCCCGCCATGGCGGGGGAAGTCCGCCGAAGCGATCCCGCCATTGGGCGGAGAGCGCAGGCGGGCGCTTACCTTAATAAGTGTTAATTGTTAAATTTGTTTAACTTTTTTAATTAAATTATTTTTCAAAACTATACTCTCTAATTTTTCCTTTGTATTTAGTCCTGCCACAGGACCAACCTTCCCTATAACAGAAGTAGATTGAGCAATTCCCCAGCAAAGAGCAGTTGGAATATCGCTTTTAGTAATAATTGCTCCCATAAAAGCACTAGCAAAAGCATCCCCTGCTCCGGTTGATTCCACTACTTTCACAGGCAAAGTGTCTAAAAACCAAATACCTGCCCCATCAGCAGCCCAACAGCCATTTTTACCATCAGTGATAACGCTAACATTAGGTCCTAAATCCTGCAGATTATAAAGTAACTTTTTTATATCTCTGGTTTTATCATTAGTATAATCTTGGGCTTCTTCTTTATTCATTATAATAATATTAGTTCTAGCCAAAAGTTGGCGGGCTAAACTACTACCATCTTTGAGCTGGAGGCTGCCTGGCGCAAAGACCAAACCAATATTTTTATCCTGCAAAGTTTTAAGAAGATCGCTGGATAACCTTTGCCAACCTTCACCTAATGAAGTTAAATAGACCCATCTAGTTTCTGGTAGGGATTTTATCTCGTAATTTCGCTTCTCATGAAAAGATAAAATTGTTCGATCTTGACCAAAATTTAAAATTATAGAAAAATTACTTTTTTTATTTTTATCTGTAATAATCAAACTTTTAGGAAGATGATATTTAGCTAAATGATGTTTAATTTGCACACCAATAATATCTTTACCTACATGGGATAAAAGACCAGCTGAAAAGCCAAGCTTTTTAACCCCAACTGCTACATTGGCCCCGTTGCCACCCAAAGATTGATCTTCTAACTCTACTGGGATTTTGCCAGGGAATTGAAGCAAAAGCACCTTTTTTTGATCATCTTTTTCACAAACCCCTTGGATTTTAGAAAGCATAAGATAAGAATCTAAAGTTGTATCGCCAATAGATAATAAATCATACATCCGCAACTCCTTAATGGATTATTAGATGATTAGATAAATGGATAAATAGGGGTCTCCCAATCATCTCTTCATCCAGTCATCCAATTATCCAAAGAGATTAAGCGGAGGCGGAATTGCTCCAAATGATCTCTTTTAATTTTTTTGTTACTTCCATCGGATCTTTTGCCTGCCAAACATTTCTGCCAACTGCCAAGCCGACAGCACCGGTTTCCATAATATCAGAAACTTCCTTCAAAAACTTATCTTCATCTCTCTTCAAACCGCCTGCTACCACTACTTTAACTTTACCGGCTGATTTCACTACCCACGCAAATGACTCTTTATCACCAGAGTATTTAATTTTTATCATATCAGCTCCCAGCTCTAAGCCAACTCTAGCACTATAGGCTAAAATTTTATGATCAATTTCATTTTTGATTTTTGCCCCCCGGGGGTACATCCAGCCAATAGCTGCCATATTATTTTCATGGGCCTCTCTAACAACTTGGGCAAATTCTTCCAGCATTTTCCCTTCATGTTTTGAACCGATATAAACTGTGGCACCAACTGCCACAGCACCAAGATGTTTTGCCTCCTTCACAGTTGCTAACAATGGCGCATAGGGCTCGCCCTCCTCTAGGGCAGTTTTGCCATTAAGCTTTAAAATCAAAGGCAGTTTATCTTTATAGGGAGGATAATATTTTTCGGCAATCCCCTTTTGAAAAATCACACCATTATATTTACCCTCCTGGCCAATTTTCAAAATGTAATCCGGATCAATATTTTGATCATTGAAATCGGTCGGTCCATGCTCAAGACCATGATCATAGGCAAGGTATAATGCTTTGCCATCTGTCATGATTGGATGTAAGTATGATTCATTCATAGTAATTATTTAATTAATCTATCTTTTTAAATCTAAATGACAAAATCCCAATGCCAAATCAATGTCTGAATGATTAAATGTTAAAATTTGGATTTTGGATTTCATTTGACATTTGAGCTTTAAACTTTGCGTTTTCTTTCTATCACTCTTTTAACTGCCTTTATTATACCATTATCACAAAGATGATATTCTTGCCATAATTCCCTACTCTCCCCTGAAGAAGCATAGCAATCCCGCATAGCAACAAACTCCTGCGGCACGGGTTTATTTTGGACTAAAAATTCTGCAATAGCACTGCCCATACCACCAGCTAATTGATGATCTTCAACAGTCACTAGCGCTTTAGTTTTCAAAACTGATTGTAAAAGCGTCTTTTCGTCAAGAGGTTTAATGGTTGAGCAATTAATAACTTCGGCTTCAATTCTCTCTTGGGCAAGCTTTTCGCCGGCCAAAAGTGCAAAATATAAAAGAGGCCCGGTGGCAATAATAGTTACATCGCTACCCTCTCGTAAAATCTGCATTTTTCCAATTTCAAAAGGGGCAGATGGCGTAGTGATAGAGGGTGTTTTTGGCCGAACAAGTCGCAGATATACCGGCCCTTGCCAGTTTGCAGCCGCTACAGTTGCTTTCTCTGCCTCAGTAACATCACAAGGCGATAAAACTACAAAATTAGGCAAAACTCGAGTGAGAGCAATATCTTCAGTTGCTTGATGAGAAACGCCATCTTCTCCTGTAGCAATACCGGCATGGGAGCCGACTATTTTAACATTGTTTTTGGAGTAGGAAACTGCCAATCTTATTTGTTCCCAGCCCCGACCGGCGGAAAAAACCCCATAGGAACAAGCAAAGGGAATAAATCCTTCATGAGCCAAGCCAGCTGCGATACCAATCATGTTTTGCTCTGCTACGCCGCATTCAAAAAAACGATCGGGATACTTTTGGGCAAATTCTTCCAAGCGTAAGGATTCCCTCAGGTCTCCTGTCAAAGCAACAATTTTTTTATTAGAACTGGCCGCTTTAATTAAACCCTGACCAAAACCATCCCTAGTTGATGCTAGATTATTTTTCCTGGATTTCGGCTGTAAATAAATATTTTTAGCCATTTTTATTCTCAATTTTTAATTTTTAATTTGGCTTCGCTAAATCGCCGAAGGCAATTTTCAATTTTCCAATTCTTTGAGGGCTCGCCGAGCCTCATCTTTCGTTGGTGCCCTACCATGCCACTGGAATTTTCCTTCCATAAAACTAACGCCTTTACCGGGAATGGTAGATGCGATAATTGCGGTCGGTCCATTTTGGTTACTTTTTGCCTTATAACAGGCATCAATAAACTCATCAAAATTGTGACCGTCAACCTCTATTGTTTGCCAATTAAAGGATTGATATTTTTCAACTAGTGGTTCTACAGACATAATCTCTGATGTTTTGCCAGAAACTTGGATATTGTTAAAATCAATAATCCCAATTAAATTAGAAAGATTATTATGGCCAGCAAACATCACTGCTTCCCAGGTCTGGCCTTCCTGTTGTTCAGCATCTGACATAATAGTCCAAACATGCCAGTTGGCCTTTTGCAATCTAGCGGCTAAGGCGATGCCAACTGCCTGCGACAAACCCTGACCCAAAGGCCCCGATGAAGTTTCCACGCCAGGCAAAGATAAATTGTGGGGGTGGCCTTGTAAGGAAGAGAATAATTTGCGCAGACTCAAAAGTTTGGCCGGCGCAAAATAACCGGCATAGGCCATGGCAGCGTAATACAAAGGACAGATATGACCATTGGATAAAATAAAACGATCTCGTGCCGACCAGGCAGGATTTTTGGGATCGAAAACTAAAACCTGAAAAAAAAGGGCAGCAAAAATATCAGCCATCCCCAACGAGCCGGCTGGATGACCAGAACCAGCATTGG
>CAYYXM010000060.1:0-4597 GCA_964475725.1 uncultured Candidatus Saccharibacteria bacterium
TGGCAATGAGATTGAGCGGCGGGCAGGGACTACGTCCTGTTATTGCTGTGTGTCAGGTAGCGGGGCGAGAGTCGGAACACAAAGGACAAACTAATGAGTATGCATAATAATATAATCTTGGCAATTGAAACTTCTTGTGACGAAACGGCAACTGCTGTTTTAGAGCAACATGTAACAAGCAACAAGGGACAAGGAGTTCGAATTCTTTCCAATGTCGTGGCTAGTCAAGTAAAACTGCACGCCAAATATGGTGGGGTTTATCCGGAGTTGGCTTCCCGGGAGCATTTAGTAAAAATCTTGCCGGTGATTGAATTGGCGCTGAAAAAAGCCGGTAAAACCTTGGATGAAATTACCCATCTTGCCGTCACCACTGGCCCTGGTTTGATTGGTTCTCTTTTGGTGGGAGTGGAAACTGTTAAAGCCCTAGCAATGGCGAAGGGGCTACCCATTATTCCTATCAACCATCTCGAGGGCCATATCTACACGGCTTGCATTAAACAATCGTCAATCTCGAAGCTCCGCCCCCCAATCATCCAATTATCTAATCATCCGATCATCTTCCCTATCCTTTCCCTCATCGTTTCCGGCGGACATACGCTGCTGGTGAAAATGATGGACCATGGAAAATATCAAATTATCGGCGAAACCAGGGATGATGCGGCTGGCGAGGCCTTTGACAAGGTGGCACGGCTACTGGAATTGGGATATCCAGGCGGACCCGTAATTGAAAAAGCAGCTCAAAAAGGCCGGCCGAGTAAATTTTCCTTCCCTGTTGCCATGGAAAAATCCCAAGATTTAGATTTTTCCTTTTCAGGGCTGAAGACGGCGGTTTTGTATGAGGTAAAAAAACTGGGCAAAATAACCCCACAAACCAAATATGATTTGGCCTGCGCCTTCCAAAAAGCGGCTGTTGAGCATCTGATCCAAAAAGCGGTTTTAGCCGTCCAAAAATATCGCCCCAAAACTTTTATTTTATCTGGCGGAGTGGCGGCAAATTCCCTTCTGCGTGAAACCCTCCGCCATAAGCTATCTGCTATTAGCCATTCGCCAGATTTTTTGGTGCCTCCAAAAAATCTCTGCACGGACAACGCCATAGGTATAGGATTAGCTGCTGCCCACAAGTTGAAGAAAGAATCAAAAAACTGGTATGATATAGAAGCGGACGCCAGCCAAAGGCTGGCGAGTGATTAGGTGACTAGGTGATTAAGTGATTGGGTGATTGAGTGAAACAAGAAATAAAATCCTTCCGTGATTTAGAAGTTTATCAAAAAGCCATTGAATTGACTAAAACTATTTATCAAGAAGTATCTAAATTCCCCAAATCAGAAAGATTTGTTTTGACCGAGCAAGTTTTAAGATCTGCAAATTCAGTTGGAGCAAACATTGCCGAAGGATTTGGTCGCTATCATACAAAAGATTTAATCCGTTTTCTCTACAATGCCCGCGGTTCTTTATCAGAAACATATCATCATTTTATTATGGCTAAAGAATTAAAATATCTCAAAGAAAAAGATTTTAATATAATTGAAGAAAAAATTAATGAGTTAGCTATTAAATTGAATAATCTAATTCGATCCTTATCTTTAAAAAATAAATCACGATGAATCACAATCAATCACAATCTAATCACAATGAATCACTGCCTCCTAAATACAACCCCAAAGAAGTTGAGGGGAAAGTTTACGATTTATGGGAAAAGGGCGGTTATTTTACGCCCAAGATTGAAAAAGGCAAAAAGCCCCTCCGGGGCAGAGCCCCTCTGGGGCGGCGCCCCTATGTTGTGGCTATTCCCCCACCCAATATCACTGGCTCACTTCATATGGGCCATGCGCTCAACAATACAATTCAGGATATTTTAATCCGCTACCACCGGATGGCTGGCCAGCCGTCACTTTGGCTTCCTGGCACTGACCACGCTGGCATTGCTACCCAAAATGTGGTGGAAAAAGAGCTTCAAAAGGAGGGTAAAACCCGCCATGATTTGGGACGGGAAGAATTTATCAAGCGCGTTTGGGCCTGGCGGGAAAAATATGGCCATATTATTATTGATCAACTGAAGAAATTGGGCTGTTCCTGCGATTGGAACCGGGAACGTTTTACTTTGGACGAAGGTTATAGTCAAGCCGTCAAAGAGGCATTTGAGCACTACTATAAAAAGGGCTGGATTTATCAGGGCGAACGGATTGTCAACTGGTGCCCGCGTTGCCAGAGCTCACTTTCTGATTTGGAGGTGAAGCATAAGGAGAAGGAAGGCAAATTATATTTTATCCGCTACCCGCTTGCCTCCTATCCTAAATCAACAACGAATCACAACTTAATCACAGCGAAGCGTAATCACAATTTAATCACTGATTCTATCACCGTCGCGACAACGCGACCGGAAACAATGTTGGGAGATACGGGGGTGGCAGTTAATCCCCGCGACACGAAATACACTAATATAATAGGAAAGAAAGTTATTATACCACTAATTGCACGAGTAGTTCCTGTTGTGGCGGATGACGCGGTTGATAGGAAATTTGGCACTGGAGCAGTCAAGGTTACCCCTGGCCATGATCCTAATGATTTTGAGATTGGAGAGCGCCATAATTTGCCAGCCATTAAAGTGATAGATGAAGAAGGTAAAATCACCAAAGAAGGCGGGGCTTATGCTGGGTTAACGAGGGCCCAGGCGCGAGAGAAAGTTTTAGAGGATCTGGAAAAAGCAGGGCTTTTGGAGAAAACCCAAGATTATAGCTATTCCCTCCCCCTCTGTTCCCGCTGCGACACGCTTTTGGAGCAACTTATCTCCAAACAGTGGTTTGTCAAAATGAGTGAGTTGGTCAAGCCAGCAATTGAAGCAGTGGAAAAGGGAGAAATCAAGTTCTATCCCCCACGCTTTAAGCGACTGATGCTGGAGTGGCTGAAAAATATCAAGGATTGGTGTATATCACGGCAGATTTGGTGGGGACACAGGTTGCCCGTTTGGCAACCTGAAATCAAAAATATTCGCCAAAGCGACGAAATTCTAAAGAATTTCCAAAAATCAAAAATCAAAATTGAGTATTACGTTGGAGAGAATCCGCCAAAAGGATACCAAGAAGTTGATGATGTTTTGGATACCTGGTTTTCCTCGGCATTGTGGCCATTCGCCGTTTTGTTAAGACAAAACGGCTCAAAATCAAAATTTAAAAAGCAAAATTCAAAATTAGGGAAAATAACCGAGGTTTTCAGCCAAGATTTAATTACCGAAGATTTTGAGTATTTTTATCCGACAACATTTCTTTCCACTGCCCGGGACATTCTCTATTTATGGGTGGCAAGGATGATTTTTTCCGGGCTGGAACTAACTGGCCAGCCGCCTTTTGCTGATGTCTATATCCACCCGACCATTTTGAATATTAAAGGCCAGCGGATGAGCAAATCCCTGGGAACTGGGGTGGATCCCTTGGAACTCGTTGAAAAATATGGGGCGGATGCCACCCGTTTTGGCTTAATTTGGCAAAATACAGGAGTGCAAGATATTAAATTTGATGAAAATGCGGTTTTGTCGGGCAGAAATTTTGCCAATAAAGTTTGGAATGCAGCGCGTTTTGTTTTACAAAACGCAAGCTCAAATGTCAAAGCTCAAATGTCAAATGAAATCCAAAATCCAAATGATCAAAATCTAACTGACGCCGATAAAATCATTCTTAAACAATTAGAAGCGACCCAAAAACAGGTTGAAGAAAATCTAAAATCCTACCAATTTGGCCAGGCCCTGCAGACCATCTATCATTTCTTCTGGCACCAGTTTTGCGATCAATATATAGAGAAATCCAAAGCCCAAATGTCAAATGATAAATCAAAAGAAACGACCCAGTCTATTCTTTCTCATGTTTTGAAAACCTCCCTTAAAATGCTTCATCCCTTTATGCCCTTTATTACAGAAGAAATCTGGCAGAATCTTGGAGAGAAAAAGCCACTTATAATTTCAAACTGGGAATAAAAATCTAAAATCCTAAGCTCAAATGTCAAATGAAATCCAAAATCCAAAATCTAAATATGATTTAGAAGAAAGAACAGCTAAATTTGGTAAACAAGTTATTCAATTTGTCAAATTTTTACAAAATAATTCAATTAATAAACCTTTAATATCCCAATTGATAAGATCGTCTTGCAGTATTGGCGCAAATTACTTAGAAGCAGATGGCGCAGAATCGAAAAAGGATTTTAAACATAAAATTTCAATCTGTAAAAAGGAAGCAAAAGAAACAAGACATTGGATAAGAATGCTTAGCTACGCTAATCCAGAGAGGAAAGAAGATTGTCGGATTCTTTGGAAAGAAGCACAAGAATTAACTTTGATTTTTTCCGCTATTTTTAAAAAAAGTAATTAAATTTAATCATTTAAACATTGATTTGACATTTGGATTTAAGAATTTGGATTTAATAAAAATGCCAAAAAGATTATTAATAATCGTAGGGGGCGGAATTGTTGTTTTGGCCGCCGGTTATTTTATATCATTAAAAGAAGCCAACAAAATCATGGCGGCCCAAGAAGGCGAAATCGCCTCTTTTTCCCAAACCCAGCAAAAATTATATGAGCAAAAATTGCAATCAAAGCCGGCAACGCCAA
>CAYYXM010000061.1:0-4578 GCA_964475725.1 uncultured Candidatus Saccharibacteria bacterium
CCCTAATCCTAAAAGACCAAAAAGACACAGCCGAGATTGACAAAACCATTGGCCAGATGGGAGAAATTTTGAAAAACCAGCTAATTGGTCAAAAGACCCTGGTTTATCCAATCAAAAAACAAACCATTGGCTTTTTTTACAAAGTTGATGTTAATTTAGAGGCAGATAAAATTGGCGAGCTTCGCCAGACTTTACTTCGCCAGCCGGAAGTTTTACGCTATATTCTTTCCCATCAACCGGCGCCAAATATTGCCCCGATGCCTCGGAAAATAGTTGATAAAGCCATCAGACAGTTGGCGGAAAAAGAAGCCAAAAAGGCCGTTTCCGAAGTTTCTGAAGAACCAGTCACAAAGAAGGTTGAAAAACCAAAAATTGAGGTGGCAGAAAAATCAATGAAGCTGGAAGAAAAAGAGCGACAAAAAATCTTGGATGAGAAATTAAAGGAATTACTGGAGGAGTAAAGTGTATTCATTAAATCGAGCAGAAATTATTGGCAACATTACCCGGGACCCGGAAATGCGCTATATCCCCAGCGGCCAGGGCGTTACTTCCTTTGGCGTTGCCACTAATCGGCGTTGGAAAAATCAAGCAGGAGAACTGCAAGAGGACACCCAATTCCATGAAATAGTGGCTTGGGGCAAACTGGCTGAACTTTGCAGCCAAATTCTCCATAAAGGCAATAAGGTTTATGTTGAGGGACGCTTGCAAACCAGAAGCTGGGAAGCACCAGATGGGTCTAAGCGTCAGCGAACAGAAATAGTCATGGACAACTTTGTTCCTCTAACACCAAAAGGCGCTGTTAGCCCAATGGCTGAAGAAGAAAATCCGCCAGCTGGCGGAGAGGAAAAACCAGCGCCAAAACCAAAAGAAAAGGAAGAAGCTGTTTCAAAACCAGACAAAAAAACCAAAAAGGAAGAAAAAGAAGAAAAAGTCGAGGAAATTGATGAGGATATTAATTTAGAGGATATACCATTTTAAAGGCTAATGGCATATAGCAGATAGCAAATGGCAAATGGTGGAATTTCCATATGCCATACGCCATAAGCTATAAGCCATTTACGGAGTAAATACCGTGTATTATAGAGAAAGATTTTGTTATTTCTGCAAAAAAAGAATTAAAGATATCGATTTTACTGATGGAGCGCAATTGTCGCGCTATCTTACCCCTTGGGGCAAAATTAAAGCGGCCAAGGACTCTGGCACCTGCCCCAAACATCAGCGCCGTTTATCCCGCGCCATTAAAAAAGCCCGACAGATGGCAATTCTCTCTTCTAAAACCTATTGATACTTGGGTGATTTATTGTGATTAAACTTCGTTGTGATTTATACTGACTCATAGTGACAAGGAAATCACCATCGTATCACTATTAATCACCATTAGTCACTACTTAATCACAATTTAATCACGGCTATTAAAATTATGCTTTCTATTTCTCAGCTAAAACCAGGCACTTGGATTATGCTGGAAGGCAAGCCATATCAAGTGGCCCAATCTTTGCATGTTAAACTGGGCCGGGGGCAAGGATTGCAGAGAGTAAAAGTGAAGAATCCCTTTACTGGCACGACACTTGAGCGGACTTTTAAAGGCCAACAAGAGATAGAAGAAGCAGAAATTGAAACTGCCAGCGCCACTTATCTCTACAAAGATCAAAATGGCTATAATTTTATGGACCCCAAAAGTTATGAGCAATTCTCGCTTCCACCCTCACAAATTGGCGAAAAAGGCGCCTTTATGAAAGAAGGGGAAGAGGTCAAAATTGTCAGATGCAATGGGCAACCAATCGGTATTCAGCTGCCGACCAAAATTACACTAAAAGTTGCCTATACAGAGCCCGGCTTCCGGGGAGATACGGTCTCAGCGCCCCAGAAAGAGGCGCGGCTTGAAACCGGCGCGACAATAAAGGTGCCTCTTTTTATCAAAACCGGTGATACGGTTATAATAAATATAGAACGCGGGGAATACGTGGAAAGAGCATAGCTCTTTCGCAAATGTTTAATGCTTAATGATTTAATGCTCAATGAATGATTCAATGCTTTAATTATTTAAACATTTAGTCATTAAAACATTCATTAGTCATTTAGAAATTAGTCATTAAAACATTTTATGTTACTTCTTTCTTCCCAAATTATAGGTTTGCCTGTCGGCTCATTAGAAACCCAAGTCAAAGTTGGGGTGATTAAAAATATTGTTTTTGACCACAAAAACGGCAAAATTTTGGCCTATTTGGTTAGAATCAATTTTTTTCAAGCAGTCAAGGCCCTCTCGCCGATTGATGTGATGGAGATTAGCAAGGCAGGGATAGTTGTCAAAACAGAAGAGGAATTGGTACCTGTGGCAGAAATTGTCCGGGTAAAAAAGATATTGGCAGAAAAAATGCCAATTATTGGTCAAAATGCTAAAACCGAATCCGGCAAGGGACTGGGCAAAATAA
The DNA here is from genome assembly GCA_964475725.1 of uncultured Candidatus Saccharibacteria bacterium. Lineage (GTDB taxonomy): Bacteria > Patescibacteriota > UBA1384 > CAYYXM01 > CAYYXM01 > CAYYXM01. Next base: position 2,433 of record CAYYXM010000061.1, read on the forward strand.
CAGATGTTTTGATTGACACGCAGATGGAAATAATTGTTAAATACTATATGAAGGGTGTTTTGACAGGTGAGCGGATTCTACCGGCAGAAAAAGTGGTGGAAATTAAAAAAGATGCTATAATATTTCAAGAAGATATAGAACCAAGTAGCGCGGCAGAGGTAACGGCGTAACTTTAGATTTATAAAAGACTAATGCCATATTTATTGCGAATCCGGCATTTTTTGTTGACAAAAATTACCCCTGATGTTATAATCTGACTATCCTGAAAAACAGTAAGGAGGAAAAAAGAGTGCCCGAAACCCCAGAAATCAAGTAAGTTGAGGAGGCCTTTACCAAACTCCTAAGGGTTATTGCCGATCTCGCAAAGTCAGGACAGCTCTTACTTCTAAGGGTAATATCTCCCAGGGCGTGGCGGCAACATTGCAAAAGTGGGAACAAGAGGATGAAAAGAATCCCTCTACTCTTCAGAGAATCAGGGAGAGAATTGGTGAGATAACCAACTGGCTTTCTCAATAGTAGCCCAACCTACCGGCCAGTTAGATCCTACTGACTGGCAAAACTAACCTCTTGGCGCCGCACCGCGGCGCCTTTTTCTTTTTGTTCCACTGTTCACTGATCACTGTTTACTGATTGTTGTTTTAGTACTCCCCGCCCATCTCAGGCATCTGGGGGGCGGCTCCGCCGGCTGGCGGAGCGGGATTTTTCCGATCAATTAGCGATTGGGTTTTATCAGATACCCTAAAAAGAATTTTTATAATATTGTTTTCAGGAAAATTTCGTGAAATAATGGACTTGTAAGAAGTATTATGAAGACTCGATTAAATATATCAAAGACGACATTAAAGAATCTCTACCTTAGACAAAATTTATCGATGGGGAAGATTGCCCAAATCTATAATTGTCACCCCTTCGCTATTTTAAAAATGATCCGAAAGTGTGGCATTAAATCCCGATCTTTATCAGAAGCGATGAGCAAGGTAAGAATTCCCCCGAAAAAACTGAAAATATTATATGAAAAGAAGAAATTATCTACTGCTTCTATAGCCAAAATGTATAATTGCTCGCATGCTACGATCCTTAACAAAATGAAAATCTATAGAATCAAAACAAGATCTAGACTGGGAATGAGAAAATCGCTAAATATTCCCAAAGAAACGTTAAGAAAGTTTTATAAAAAACAAAAAATATCACAAGAAAAAATAGCCAAGAAGTTTAAGTGTAGTATTTGGGGTATCCAGCAAAAAATGAAAGAATATCAAATTAAGTCGCGCAGTTTATCAGAAGCAGGCATGAAATATCCAAAAAGAGATTTTAATGGCGATCTGAAAGAAAGAGCATATTTAATAGGATTTAGGTTAGGAGATCTCCATGTTAGTAGAAAAAAACTTCAAATACATATGGGCTGCTCTACTACCGTTTCCGAACAAGTAGAATTAATTAAAAATTTATTTTCTCAATATACCTATGTCTATATAAAACCCTCCAGAATACTTAATGGTAAACAAGTAATAGATATTCAATGCCTTTTGAACAATTCTTTTAATTTTCTTTTGAAGAAAGAGGATCGAATTGAAGATTGGATTTTAACTAATGATGACTATTTCTTTGCCTTTTTAGCCGGTTATATTGATGCCGAGGGGAGCATCTTCTTCAAATTAAATAAGAAATTTGGTAAAACACCTTATGTGATTTTAGAAATCCAGAGTTATGATAAAAATATTCTTAAACAAATATGGGAAAAATTAAATTCTCTCGCAATTTTCTCCCCAAAACCAAAAATAAATAAACCCAAGGGCTATATATCAAAATCTTTATATAGCATAGGCTATACAAATAGTAAAAATTTATGGCGCTTAGCCGTAAATCGCAAAGACGCACTTTTGATGTTATTCAATAAAATTGAGCCTTTTATTAAACACCTAAAAAGGAAAGAAAAACTTTAAAGGGGGAAGAAAAATCTTCTATTAAGGGATAAGTTTGCAATTAGTACTCAGGTTCGGCTGGATAAGGTGGCATTTTAGATTTATCGTCGGGTTTTACTAAATCCGTCACCACTGCCTCGGTGGTCAAAAGCATAGCAGAAACAGAGGCGGCATTTTGCAGGGCGCTTCTGGTCACATTCAAGGGATCAATAATGCCGGCTTTA
>CAYYXM010000062.1:0-4578 GCA_964475725.1 uncultured Candidatus Saccharibacteria bacterium
TTGTTTTAAATAAGAACCTGCCTCGCTACGCTCGTCAGAACCTTGTTATTCGCTTCGCTCATAAAAGAATTTCATCCTCGAAGCAAGCTTCGAGGCATTCAGTCTCTTAAAATAAATAATCATGGCATTTGTAGAAAATTTAAGAAAAATATGGACCCTGCCAGATCTAAGACGTAGAGTATTATTTGTAATTCTACTTTTACTTATTACTCGCCTTTTTGCCCATATTCCACTACCAGGTGTCCAATTAGATACTCTACGCGATTTCTTTTCTCGAAATCAACTTTTTAGCATTTTAGATATGTTCTCTGGCGGCTCAATATCCCGTTTCTCGATAATTTTAATGGGAGTAGGTCCCTATATTACTTCCTCTATTATTATTCAGTTGTTAACTGTTGCTATTCCTTCTTTGGAAGCACTACAAAAAGAAGGAGAATTTGGTCGTCATAAAATTAATCAATATACTCGTTGGCTAACTATTCCTATGGCTATTATTCAGGCCTATGGTATGTTGGCCATACTTCGCAGTCAAGGAATTGTTATTTCTTTATCAACTTTTGATTTAATAACGGTTTTGATTGCCGCTTCTGCTGGAACAATCTTTTTAATGTGGATTGGTGAGTTAATATCGGAAAATGGTATTGGCAACGGCATATCTTTGATTATTACATTAGGTATTATTGCTGGTTTGCCTGTACAAGTAAGGAATACTTTTGCTATTATTGGAACGGGTAAAATTGGTGCATTAATCTTTTTCGGCGTACTAACACTCATTACTATTGGTTTTATTGTTTTAGTGACTGAAGGAGAACGTCAAATTCCAGTAACTTATGCCCGACGCATTAGAATGGGCGCAACAATTCCAGTAGAAAGTCATTTGCCTTTGCGAGTTAATACTGCCGGAGTAATTCCAATTATTTTTGCTATTTCTTTTATTACTTTACCTGGCGTCGCTGCCCGTTTTTTTCAATCAGCCCGTACTCCATTTATCGCTAATTCTGCCTCAGCAATTGCCAAATTTTTTGAAAATAATCTTTATTATGGAATTATTTATTTTATTTTAGTTATTGCTTTTACTTATTTTTATACTTCAATTGTTTTTAAACCAGATGAAGTTGCGGAAAATTTACAAAAACAGGGAGGTTTTATTCCAGGAATTCGTCCCGGAAGGGAAACATCAACTTATTTAAAATCAATCATGAGCAAAATTACACTACCTTCTTCAATATTTTTAGGTATAATTGCCGTCTTGCCCTTTTTAGTTCAGGCAGCAACTGGTATTACAACCTTAGTTTTGGGTGGAACCAGTATTTTAATCATAGTTGCTGTAATTATTGAAACAATGAAGCAATTTCAGGCCCAGCTTGTTATGAAGACTTACGAAAATTTATGAGAATTCAAAAAATGAAAAAATACAGTACTCTACTGTTTGCTATAATTTTGCTAATTTTTGTTGGCCTTTATCTTAATTCCCAAAAAAGATCATCTACTTCTACGACTTCAAAGGCGAGTAGTTTAACAAGTCAATCATCTCAATCATCAGAAAATGGAAATATTCAATTAGCCTTTTTTAATGCTAAAGATGAAGGTGGTGAAATCTATTTAGTTAATACAAATGGGAAAAATCTTAAAAAAATATACCCCAACAATTTGGAAAAAATTATATCAGCCACATCCGCTGATAATAAAAATATATTAGCTTTAATCCAAGAGGGTGAAGGGAAAAATCTTTATTTGTTATCAATTGATGGTAAAACTAAAAAGAAAATTTATGATAATTATAACTTTGAACAAACACCAACCATATCTTCTGATAATAAAAAAGTTACGGTAGTTAATTTTTCCAATGCTGATCCAAATTATGGTTTTACATTAAATATTTTAGATTTAGATAGTAACAATAAGAATTTTATTTATTCTAATACATCTGGTATTCTTTACCCTCATTTTATTAATAATAATTATATAATTTTTGTCGAACAACAAAATAATGAAATTAAAATTATGAAAGTTAATATTAATACGAAACAATCAGATATAATTGCTTCATATAAAAATGAACAAATTTTTTCCCTGTCTTCCTGTGGCCAAACTATTATATATAGTAAAACTTTAAAAAATAGTGCCAAATCATTAGAAATTTATTCTATTAATCTTGATGGTTCAAATTTTCACCAAATTACAAAAGATAATCGTTCACAAAATTTACCCGTTTGCTACCAAGATGGACAATTTATTAGTTATACTTTATTAAATTATCCAGGTGGCAAAATTTCCTCACCGCTTGTCGGTGATATAATGGTAAAAGAAAGTGATAGTGATCAACGTGTTGGGCAAGGTGATTATCCTATCAGTTTTGTTATCGGAGGTTAGATGCAAAAGGGACAACGTGATTGGTTACTCTTTATACTAATTGTTTTAGTCATTACTCTTTCAACTTCAACAACTTATTTTTTTGCTAAATCTAAAACTTTATCCGAATCTTCACAAACTACCTTAGATTCTTCACAGCTGGTTGAACCTGAAACATCTCCTTCTCCAACATCAGTATCCTCCACTACAACTTCTGTATCTGCTTCTACTTCTCGTCTCACACAACCTAAAAATTTATATGTAGTTAAATCCGGTGAAACCTTGCAAGCTATTGCCGGAAATTTTAATATTTCCTATTTATCTCTTGCCATTGCTAATGGTATATCAGAGCCCTACAATATTAAAATTGGACAAAATTTGGCCATTCCAACCTTAGATGAAAAATCTAAAAAACTTTATATAGAATTTACTTTATCCCAAAAGGCCAGTGATATACAAAAAAAGATAGAAAACGGACAAAATACTTTTTATGCAGATCCAATTCAATCTGCTCAAGCACAAAGCCAAGGTTATTTTGGTTTTACCTTTGATCAAAGTTTTAGTGAAAAATCAAAAACTACGGAAAAAATTATTCTATCAACAAAAAATCAGAATGGTGAATTTGAAGTTGAATTATCACAACCTTTATCTAAAGGAGAAAAAGGAGTATGGGCAATCAACAAAATAACACAAATAGCCAAATAGTAATTGTTATAATGGGGCCTCCTGGTTCTGGGAAAGGAACGCAAGCCCAATCTTTAGCATCAAAATATAATTTGTTCTATTTTTCTACTGGGGAGCTTATGCGTCAAGAAGTGAGGAAAGCCACACCTATGGGTAAAAAAATTGCTGATTTTTTTACTAGTCACAAAGGCGAACTTTTACCAGAAGATTTAGTTGAAACATTTGTTAAGGATAAATTAACCAATATCACCACAAGTTGTGGAATTATTTTTGATGGTTATCCAAGAACAATTAAACAAGCAAAAGATTTAGAAATAATTTTAAAAGAAAAAAAATTACCCTTACCAATAATTATTAATCTACAAGTTTCAAAAGCTTCATTAAAAAAGCGAATTTTGTCTCGTCGAACTTGTGAAAAGTGTGGAAAAATTTTTTATCCGGCCAAAAGTTTACAATTTCAAAAATGTGATTGCGGCGGCAATCTCATCAAAAGACCAGACGATCAGCCAAAAATTATTGATAGAAGAATTATTGAATATCAAAAGGAAACAAAACCTTTAATCGATTACTATAATGCAAAGCATTTAACCTACGGTTATAATGCAAAGCATTTAACCTACGGTTATAATGCAAAGCATTTAACCTACGGTTATAATGCAAAGATAATCAATATTGATGGTGAACCTTCAATAGAGCAAGTTCGAGATGATATTTATAAAAAATTAGATCAATTGTACTCTGAAAATGATTTATAAACAAGTTTTAAATATGATTTATAAACAAAATGAGATAAATATTATGGCTCAAGGGGGAAAGATTTTGGTTGATATTTTAAATAAACTCAAATCTGCTACTAAGCCGGGTATGCAAACCCTTGATTTGGATCAAATTGCTCAAAAATTAATTAAAAAAGATGCCACCTTCGCTTTTAAAAATTATCGTGGTTATCCTGCCAATATTTGCGTGTCTATAAATGAAGAAATTGTCCATGGGGTTCCTTCTTCCAAGAAAATAAAACAGGAAGATATAATTACTATTGATCTTGGAATTAAATATAAAGATTACTGCACAGATGCCGCTATTAGTTTTATTGTTGGAAAACCGACCCCAATCCAACAACGATTATTAGATATAACTTCTTTGGCCCTTAAAAAAGCTATTGCTAAAATTAAACCTAATGTTCCTTTAGTGGAAATTAGCCGTGAAATTGAAAAAACAATTAAAGAAGGGGGATTAAATATAGTCAAAGATCTTACTGGACATGGCGTTGGTAAAAATCTTCAAGAAGAACCATCTGTCTATAACTGGGAAGTAGATGAAAAGATTATCTTAAAAGAAGGTATGGTCTTGGCTCTAGAACCAATGGCAACGACTGGGATTGGCGATATTAGTGTTTTATCTGACAATTGGACCATTGTAACATCTGACGGCGCGCTGTCAGCTCAATTTGAAAAAACTATTGCCATAACCAAAGATGGATATCTTGATTTAACTCCTTGGTAAAGGTTGACAAATAAATTACATTATGTTATTATTAAAATG
>CAYYXM010000063.1:0-4534 GCA_964475725.1 uncultured Candidatus Saccharibacteria bacterium
CTGGCCGTTTTTCCCCAAGAAAATTGCAGGGCGCGCTCTTTACCTGCTTTGCCAAACTTCGCCTGTAAAACTTTTGATTTCAATATCCGCTCCAATCCCTTTTTAATGGGATAAAAAGAAATCGGTTCCACCATCAAGGCCGCCTCCCCCACAAGTTCGGGGAAAGAAGAAGTATTAGAGCAGAGTACCGGCACGCCAGAGGCCATTGCCTCCAAAACCGGCAGGCCAAATCCTTCATAAAATGAAGGATAAGCAAAAAGAGAGGCCAGTTGATAAAGAATCGGCAAATCTTTATCATCAACATAGTCCAAAAATAAAACATTTCCCTCTAGATTCAGATCGCCGACCTTCTGAAAAATCTGCTCGTAAAGCCAACCCTTTTTACCGGCAATGATTAAACGATATTTGTCTTTTAAACTGGCTGATAATTTATAATAGGCCTGGATTAAATTCTCAATATTTTTTCGTGGTTCCAGTGTCCCCAGAAATAGTATAAATTTATCCGGCAGCTGATATTTTGCTCTAACGTGGGTTTTTTCTGAAACTTTAGCAGGCATAAAAAAACGCTCTTCCACACCCAAGGGAATAATTTTGATTTTCTCCCCGTAACCAGGAAAAAATTTATTTATATCGGTGGCGGTAGCTGACGATATCGTAATAACTTTTTTTGCCTGCTGCAGCGCCCTTTTGGTAAAGATGGCAAAATATTCTGGATAGCCAGCTGTTATAAATTGGGGATAGCGCAAAAATGTCAAATCATGGATAGTCACTATAACATTCCTAGCTTTTTTGGGGACAGATAAAAAATTAAGACCATGAAAAACATCATAATCACCGGCCAAGCGTTCTAATGGATCAAAAAATTTTTGTCCCCAGATTGCCTCTTTTAATTTACCGGGCAAAAGTACTTTTTTGCTGACGACATTGGGATAATTTATTGTTTTAATAAATCGGGCCTTTTGGCCGTTTTTGTCTCGGATATAATTGTAAAAATAAAGATAGTGATTTTTAGAATCAACTTTAGGAAGAGTTTGAATTAAATTGGCACCGTAGCGACCAATACCAGTGGAATCATTGACCGCCGGACTGGCATCTATAATAATTTTCATGATTTAAATCTAAATTACAAAATCTCTCCGAGCCAGAGGCTCTCCGAGCCGGAGGCCTAATGACAAATCAATGCTTAAATCTGAACAATGTGAAGATTCAAGGTTCTGCCGAAGGCAGGTTCTTAAATGCTTTAATGTCAAATTTTTTTGGATTTTGGATTTTATTTGACATTTGAGCTTAGGATTTTAGATTTTAAGTATGTGCCACCGCAGGCACTGCAATCGCCATTCAATTAGACCTTTTACTATACGCTCTCCTTTCTTGATTGGCAAGATATCCCAGACAAAAAGGCAAGGCAAGGTTAAAATACTGCCCAGCAAATCATTGCAATGCAAAAGAAAGGTTAAAAACTGACCATAATGCTTTTGCTGGAAAAGATAACGGGCGCTAAAGAGTCGGTTATATTTTTCACACTTTTCAAGCTGGGAAGTTGAGCCCTCTCCCCAATGCAAGACTCTGGCCTTCGGATAATAGAAAATTTTATAGCCAGCTATTTTTACCCGCCAAAGAAAATCTGATTCTTCTCGATAAAAGAAAAAGTTTTCATCAAATCCTTTAACTTTTTCAAAAACCTCTTTTTTAACAAAGAGGGCCGCGCCAATGAGGGAAGGCACTTCTTGTATCCTCCCAAGCTGATTCAAATTGGCAGTAAATTGGCTTGGATATCGCCAATTGGGCAAAGTGATGCTAAAAATTAATTCAAGCAAAAAGACCTCATAAAAACAATTTAAAAGGCTTGGCGGATTAAAATGAGCAGAGGCCTGGATCTTGCCATCTTGGCCTGTTAATTGGGGCCCGATAACTGCCGCCTTTTTATTCTCTTGTGTGAAATCTAAAAGTTTTAAAACGGTCTCTTTTTCCATGACAATGTCAGAGTTCAAAAGAAAAAGCCACTCTCCTTTGGCGCATTTGGCGCCTTGATTTAAGGCAACGCCATAGCCTAAATTTTGGCGGTTGGCAATCAAATGTATTTTGGGAAAGTTTTGTCTAATAATTACTGTGCTATTATCCGTTGAAGCATTGTCAACCACAATAATTTCATGGGGAGTTTGGCAATTTTCCAAGGAAGCAAAGGCCCTCTGTAAAAGCTGGCTTGTATTGTAATTAACAAAAATGAAAGAAATTTTAGGTTTCATTTTAACGTAGCTCTCGCCAGGAAGAAGGTAAAACTTCTCTAATATTTGTAAAACTTAGCACCTTAAACCAAACGAGTAAAATGACATAGATAATGCTGGCGGCTATTGCTATTAAAAGTATTATTCCAACTAAGGGCAAAAGCGGCAATCCGTGCAAAATTCCGCTTTTGCCAATAACGTAGACCAAAGTGCAAATAATTAATACTGCCGAAATTAATTGGGGCAGGCGACGAATTTTAAGTTGCAACCCCTTTTGACTTTGGGCAATAATTTGCCAAGTCAAAACTAAAATTAATCCTTGGGTAATGGTTGTGGCAATAGCCGCTCCCTTGGCCGCCAAATAAGGAATTAAAGCCAAGTTTAAGATGATATTGACAAAAACAGCAATGATATTTCGCACGACCAAACGCCGCTGCTGGCCCTTTGCAATTAGGGCATGCTGGAGGGGAGAAGTTAAATAAATAAAGACCAAAGTTAGGGTAAGGATTTGGAGAATCAAAATTGAGGAGGCAAAATCCTTACCGCCTAAAATTTCAATTAAGTATGGCGCAAGGATAAATAAACAAAAGGAAAGCGGCAAAACAATTAAAAGCATAAATTCAAAAGAGCGACTAAAAGCCCGCTGAAAAAGTGCTTGATCCTTTTCTTTGGCCCGGGAGGAAAGAATTGGAAAAGCAGCGCCAGCAAACATAGCCGGAATGGTAACTAAAACTTCTAAAATTTTATAAGGGGCGCCATAAATACCAACAGCAAAGGCATTGGTTTGGGCAACTTTCAGTGGCAAAACTGATAAAAGAATGGTGTCAATTTTGAAATAAACCATGCCCAAAATAGTAATTATCCAAAGCGGCAAGGCCTCTTGTAATATCTTTTTCCACAGCTTGAAATTAAAAAGCGGTCGGACCCTCCAGTAGTAAAAACTTAAGATAAAGGTTAACAACAAATTCAACAGCGCTCCTAAAACTGAAACGGCGACAATAGGCAGAAGTCCAAAATGGCGAGAAACTAAATAAATAGAAACACCTAGAATTGTTATCCGACCTAAAATATCACCTAAGACGGCTTTGTCAATTCTAAGATTGGCCTGAAAGACGGCAATCATGGTTTGATTGAGGGTCATTAAAAAGATCGAGCACATGGCAATAATAATGCCCCATTTGATAACTGGGTCATAGGGTAAAATCAAACCCACCAGCCCAGCCAAAATTATCATTAAAAGGGCGGAAGTCAGCCGCAATCCCAAAACATTGCCCATAATTTGGGAAGTTTCGTTCGGGCGTTGAGCAATCTCCCGCACTGTTATTAAATAGAGTCCTAAATCAGCCAAAGTGGAGAAAAAACCAGTAAAGGCAAAAATAGTTGTATATTGACCATAACCTGCTACGCCCAAATAGCGGGTTAAAATCATCACCAAAATCAGCGAGCAGATTGTCATTACAACTCGGCCCATAATTTGGACTGCTGTGTTGAAAAAAACTTTTTTAGCGATAGCCATCTTTTTTTCCACAAAAGGACCGTAGTCCCGCCATGGCGGGATGGAGGTCATCTTGCCTTTATATCCTACCATTTAAGGATAAATTTTTCAAGAAATTAGCTAAAAGTTAGCTAAAAGTTGACGGCGCAAAAAATTTATGCTATACTAAAATTAACAAGTATTAAAAAAATAATGAAAAATGGAGGGAGGCACTCGTGAGAACATACAACATATTGCTGACGGTTTTTTCTTTGGCTGCAGTTTTGCTCATACCACAAGGCAAAGCAGCAGCCCGAGATGATTATTGGGATTTTGATCAAAACGATATTATTGCCAACGGTGAATTTATTGATAAAAGTTCACTAGATGAAGCAGGAATTTTATCTTTCTTGCAGACAAAAAATTCCTATTTAGCCAATTATAGTGATTCTGGCCGCACTGCAGCCAGAATTATTTATGATGCCGCCCAAAATAATAACCTTAACCCCAAGGTGATTATGGCAACAATGCAAAAAGAGCAAAGTTTAATCACCAAAACTTCCTATGATGCTAATGCTCTACAGAAAGCCATGGGTTATGGCTGTCCGGACTCAGGAAGCTGTGATCCGGCTTATGCCAGTTTCCCTCTCCAGCTCGATAGAGGCGCCTGGCAGTTGCGCTACAACTTTGACCGGGCGACAACCAATGTCGCTGACTACAAAGTCGGCCAGACCATGACTATTGACAGCACCGCTATTACTTTCCAAAATGCCGCCACTGCTTCTTTATACCGCTACACTCCCCATATTTCTGGCAATCGCAATTTTCACACTAT
>CAYYXM010000064.1:0-4517 GCA_964475725.1 uncultured Candidatus Saccharibacteria bacterium
TAAATCGATCACAATAGACGGATTAATGGTTCAAAAAAAATCTCCTAAAAAATCTAAGATAAAAAAAGAAATACTTGATTTTGATCTCCTTCAAGAGGCTGAGTCACAAGAAATCAATGAAAATTTGAATTTTTCAGATAATGCTTTAGAGGTTCTTCGACGTCGATACCTGAAAAAAGATGAAAATAAAAATTCCACAGAATCTCCAGCACAACTTTTCCGAAGGGTGGCAAAAGCTGTTGCCTTGGCAGATAAAAATTATAAAGCCAAAAAAGAAGATATCACAAAAACCGAAGAAATTTTTTATCAGATGATGGTTGGTAAAGATTTTCTTCCCAATTCTCCTACGATGATGAATGCCGGCCGATCTTTAGGACAACTTTCTGCTTGTTTTGTCTTACCAATTGGCGATTCTATTCCAGAAATTTTTCAAGCTATTACCGAGGCGGCATTAATTCATAAATCAGGCGGGGGTACCGGTTTTAGTTTTTCTCGTTTGCGACCCAAAGGATCAATGGTTGGATCAACTGCTGGCGTTGCTTCAGGTCCAGTTTCATTTATGCGAATTTTTGATTCTGCCACAGAAGAAATAAAACAAGGGGGGACACGCCGTGGTGCCAATATGGGAATTTTAAGAATTGATCACCCCGATATTTTAGAATTTGTTAAATTCAAAGAAGATTTAAATCAAATGCGCAATTTTAATATTTCTGTGGCGGTAACGGACGAATTTATGAAAGCGCTTAATAATAATAGCCTTTTTGCCTTGAGAGATCCCCGCGATAAAAAAATAATTGAAGAAATTCCTGCTAAGCAAATTTTTGATGAAATTGTTCATCAGGCTTGGCTGACCGGTGATCCAGGATTAGTTTTTATTGATCGAATAAATCAATTAAATCCTCTCAAAAAAATTTCAGAGATTGAAGCGACTAATCCTTGCGGAGAACAGCCTCTTCCGCCATATGATTCTTGTAATTTGGGTTCAATTAATTTAGCCAATTTTGTTGATAATCATAAAATTAATTGGACAAGATTGAAAGAAATTATTTGGCAGGGAGTTCACTTTTTGGATAATATTATTGATGTCAACAATTACCCTATTTCCCAAATCGCCAAAACAACTTGTGCCAACAGGCGAATTGGTTTAGGCATTATGGGCTTTGCCGATTTACTTTTATATATTGGTATTCCCTATGATTCACCTTTGGCCCTGCAAACTGCTAAAAAAATTGCCAATTTTTTTCAAAGACAGGCAATAGCTGCCTCAATGGCTTTGGCTAAGAAAAGAGGTAATTTTCCAAGCTGGAAAGATTCTATCTATGCCCCAAAACAATCGATGCGTAATGCCACTGCCACCACCGTTGCCCCAACTGGTACAATTTCTATGATTGCTGATTGTTCGTCCGGAATTGAACCATTATATGCGGTGGCTTTTACCAAGACAGTCATGGATAGAACAAAATTGATTTATGTTCATCCTTATTTTGAACAACTGGCGAAAAAAGAGGGTTGGTATTCTAAAGAATTGATGGAGGAGATTGTTCAAAAGGGAACAATTGAAGATTCTTCTCAAATCCCTGATCATATTAAGAAATTATTTGTTTGCGCTCATCAAATAAGTCCCACTCAGCATGTTTTAATGCAGGCTGCCTTTCAGCAATTTATTGACAGCGGTGTTTCTAAAACAATTAATCTTCGCAATAATGCAACCGAAGATGACGTCAGAGATGCTTTAATTTTAGCCTATAAACATGGTTGCAAAGGAATCACAGTTTTTCGTGATGGTTGTCGACGGGAGCAAGTTTTAACTAAAGGCACACCATCTCCAACTGAACCTCCTTTAGCCCAACCACCCCATGTCCCGCGAGAGCGACCATCTATTCTTTATGGCTCAACAGAAAAAATTCCCACTGGTCTTGGTAATGTTTATGTTACAGTCAATGAAGATAATAAGGGGCCTTTTGAGGTCTTTGCCACCATTGGTAAATCAGGCGGCGATGCTTCTTCTTTTTCAGAGGCGATTGGCCGATTGATATCATTATGTTTGCGCTCCGGTATTGAGGTAGCAGAAATTATTGATCATCTTAAAGGCATTCGGGGGCCAAACCCAGTTTGGCAAAATGGCGAATTGATTTTATCGTGTCCAGATGCTATTGGCAAGGCATTAGAGCGTTATATCCAAAAAAAATCAACATTAAAATTACAATGGGAACAAAAATTAACATCAGTTCTGCCTGTGCCAGAAAATATGGCTGAGCAAAAAGGTGATGTTCTTTGTCCAGAATGTGGTTCTGCTATGAAATTTAGCGAAGGTTGTTTTTCTTGTCCCAACTGTGGTTATTCTAAATGTGGTTAGTATGTTAATAATATTTAAAGGTGATGGTAAAGGAAAAACTTCAGCTGCCTTAGGGGTAGCTCTGCGAGCTGTTGGTTGGGGGAAAAAGGTTGCTATAATTCAATTTATTAAGAAAAAAAAGTGTGGAGAGCATAAAGCAGTCGCTAAATACCTTAAAAATATAAAGATAATTTTAGCTGGCAAAGGATTTGTGGGCATAAGAGGGGATAAATTATCTATGCAGAAGCATCGTCTAGCCGCAGAAAATGGCTTTAAAAAAGCCCAATCGGCAGTTCAATCTAAAAAATATCAGCTTATAATATTAGATGAAATCTTGGGAGCAATTTCTGGTCGGTTATTGACTATAGATGAAGTTTTAGATTTATTACAAAATATTCCTGCCAAAACTGATATAATTTTGACAGGTCGAGGAAATTTTCCTAAAATAGAAAAAATAGCAGATGTTGTAACTGAATGCCACAAAATTAAACATTCATTTGCTAAAGGTCAAAAAGCAAAAAAAGGAATAGATTATTAAAAAGAAAGGAGACAATATGGCAAAAAATAATAACCAATCATCTTGGACATCGGTTATTATCGGGTTAGTTGCTTTTGGTTTAATAGCTTGGGGGACGACTGCTGGTATTGGCAAAATTAAAACCTGGCCGACAAATCAAGGTGAAATCAAAGGCACACAAACACAAGTTGTACAGGCGCCAAGCAATGCTGTCAGTTATCAAGGCCAAGAGGGCAAAACAGCCCTTGAACTTTTACAGGCTACCCATAAAGTTGAAACAGAAAAATATTCTTTCGGTGAGATGGTCATTTCTATTGATGGCCAAAAAGCAACCACAGATCAATTTTGGTCTTTTTATATTAATGGACAACTATCAGAAGTAGGTGCTGATGCCTACCAAACTAAAAGTGGTGATACGATAGAATGGCGTTTAGAATCATTTTAAATGAAAAATAAAGTTCTCCAGAATAATACACAAATTTTTTTAATTTATGCTTTTATATTTTTTGGAATAGTTTTGCGCTTTCTACCTCATCCTGCCAATTTTGCACCAATTGGTGCCTTGGCTCTTTTTTCCGGAGCAAAAATTAAAGGTTGGCAAGGATTAATTGTACCCCTTTTGGCCCTGTTTATTTCTGATATATTTTTAGGCTTTTATAGTTGGCAGGTGATGGTTTGCGTCTATGGCGGTTTTGCTATAATGATGATGTTAGGCAGATGGGCGGGGAAGAGAAAGTGGTATTATCTTCTGCCAGCCTGTCTCACTGGTTCAATTATATTTTTTATTGTTACTAATCTTGCTGTTTGGGCTTTTACACCTCTATATCTCAAGACACTGCCCGGTTTAATCCATTGTTATGTGATGGCCTTGCCTTTCTTTAGAAATAGTTTAAGTGGTGATATAATATATAGTGGATTGTTATTTGGTCTTTGGTCTTTAGCCCAAACTGTAGTAAAATATAGTCAGTTGAAATTAAGGAGGGTTTGGTGGGGAAAATATTGATGGAATTTATCTCGCCTCATTGTCCGATATGCAGATCTCAGACCGGTTTGATCAAACAATTATGTAGTAAATATGGTAAATTAAAACATCAAATTATTGATATCACAAAAAATCCAGGATTAGCCCAGCAATATCATGTTATGGGTTTACCCTCCTACTTATTTATTGAAGGCAATAATGTTATTAGCAATCATTCTGGTAAAATATCTGAAAAAAAATTTGAGAAAGATCTAACTTTCTGGTTGAAAAAAGGATAAATTTTTATTATAATTGAACTCAGATTATATGGGCATGTAGCTCAGTGGTTAGCCTCCGGCCCAGAGGGCCGAAGGCCCGGAGGGAACACCACTCTTATATTACTACAAGCGCACGTAGCTCAGCGGTAGAGCACCACTCTTAATTTCGCTCCGCGAAGGCGGAAGAAATCAAGGTTCTGACGAGCGCAGCGAGACAGGTTCTTATAACATCAAGGGACCGTAGCTCAATGGTAGAGCACCTCTCTTATAAGGAGGCGGTTGATGGTTCGAATCCATCCGGTCCCACCAGTCCCTTGATGATATATCGCTAAAGCGCTATAAGGTGGTAGTCGCAGGTTCGAATCCTGCCGTGCGCACCAGTAAGGAAAAGTCAAATTTCGTTGGTTCGCCTCGCTTCGCTCGGCG